>JAKSJY010000026.1 GCA_024402025.1 Bacteroidales bacterium | reverse complement strand
CGAGGCGGCTCCTTCGCTGCGCTCCGCCGGGGACCTTCGGCTCCGGCGTCCCTCCAACCCCTTCCAGGTCCTTTGCCTTAAAAATCCCACCTGGTATCCGGCCCAACGCCCCACCAAACCAGAAAATATATTTTATCAAACGAATCAGCAATTGTTGTCCCTTTCCGATTGCCTCTTTGAAAAAATATCCTAACTTGCGAAAAACAAAATAACTATGGAATACCTTCATTTCTATCATTGTGCCACAAAAGGCCTTGAAACCAACACCCTGTTCACCAGCGTCAGCGCATTCATTGCAGGAATGAACAGAATCGCTTTCTGTTATGCTTCGATGCCGGAAGATTACAAACTGAAACTCATTGCATTCTGCCTTATGGACAATCACGTCCACTTTATCCTCCACGGGACTGAGAGTGGCTGCCTGCTCTTTATGAACAAATACAAAAGGCTGACATCACTCTGGGCAAAAACCCACTGTCCTGAAATTGCCGATTTCAGTTGGGAAATCGGTTGCTGGAAGATTAACGACGAAGAGTCACTTGTGGAAAAAATCTCTTACGTACACAGAAATCCTTTTGTTGCCCACTTGCCTTACACGGTCTCGGGCTACAGATGGAGTTCGGCAAATCTGATATTCTCCGACAGGACGGCAATCTCTGGAAACAAGGTCGGTTCCCTAAGCTCCTATGGACAGCGCAGGCTGTTCGAAAGCAGGATAAAGGTTCCCGAAGACTGGCTGGTTTTACCGGATGGGATGATATGGCCCGGATCATATACGGAGATAAGCCTTGTCGAAAGGTTGTTCAAGACTCCCTCGAATTATCAGTTCGAAATGAACAAACACGTTGAAGATAAAGTCAACGGGGAAATGATGTCTGATGCTGTATCTTTGCCCGATGAGGAGATTCGCAGAAAGATAATTGCCGAGTCGGTAAAACTCTTTGATAAGGAAAACATCTCCGAACTCTCAGTTTCGGAAAGACTTTCACTGGCCAGAATTGTCCGGAAAGATACCGGAACCTCGACGAAGCAACTGGCCCGTATCCTGAGGATTTGCCCGCAGGATCTTGCCCGTCTTGTGTGAAGTTTTGCAATTCCCCATCCAGTTACGTATATTTGTGTATAATGAAATTCAAGCTGGAATCGGAATACAAGCCCTCGGGCGACCAGCCCCAGGCTATCGAAGAGCTCACCAGAGCCCTGGGTCAGGGCGTCAATGACATCACCCTTCTGGGAGTTACCGGTTCCGGCAAGACTTTCACAATGGCCAACGTCATCGAGCGTCTCCAGCGCCCGACCCTGATTCTAAGCCACAACAAGACTCTCGCCGCCCAGCTCTACGGCGAGTTCAAGTCCTTCTTTCCCTCCAATGCTGTCGAATACTTCGTCTCGTACTACGACTACTATCAGCCCGAGGCCTATATCCCCCACACCGACACCTATATCGAGAAGGACCTCAGCATCAACGACCAGATAGAGAAACTTCGCCTCTCCGCCGCCTCGGCACTTCTGAGCGGAAGACGCGATGTTATCGTCGTCAGCTCCGTCTCCTGCCTCTTCGGCATCGGCAACCCCGAGGACTTCCATTCCCAGACCGTCACCGTCACCCGCGGGGAGCGCCGTTCGATGACAACCCTTCTCTACAAGCTCGTCGATGCCCTCTACACCCGCACTGAAGCCGATTTTTCCCGCGGCAGTTTCCGCGTCAAAGGAGACACTGTCGATGTCTTCCTCTCCGGCGCCGACAATGCGGTGCGCATCGAATTCTTCGGGGATGAGGTGGATTCCCTGTCCATCATCGACCCCGCCACCGGCGCCCACCTCGAGACCATCGACAGCATCAACATCTACCCCGCCAACAACTTCGTCACCACCAAGGAACGCGCGGCCCGGGCCGTCAGTGCCATCCAGGATGACCTCGTCGACCAGATCGCCTACTTCCAGAGCGTCGACAAGCCCCTCGAGGCGAAACGTCTCCAGCAACGTGTCGAGAACGACCTTGAAATGATAAAGGAACTGGGCTACTGTCCCGGTATCGAGAACTACTCCCGCTACTTTGACGGCCGCAAGCCCGGGCAGCGCCCCTTCTGCCTTATAGACTATTTTCCCAAGGACTTCATCACCTTCATCGACGAGTCCCACGTCACCCTGCCCCAGGTCCACGCAATGTTCGGCGGCGACCACTCGCGCAAGTCCATCCTCGTCGAGTACGGCTTCCGTCTTCCGGCGGCATCCGACAACCGTCCCCTCACCTTCGATGAATTCGAAGCGGTCACGGGGCAGAAAGTCTATGTCAGTGCCACCCCGGCAGACTACGAACTCGAGAAGAGCGGCGGCCTTGTAGTCGAGCAGGTGGTCCGTCCTACCGGCCTCCTGGACCCTCCCATTGAGGTTCGCCCCACAAAAGGCCAGGTCGATGACCTTGTCGAGGAAGTCCGAAAGAGAGCCGAAGCGGACGAAAGGGTTCTCATCACCACCCTTACCAAGCGGATGGCCGAGGAACTCTACGAATACATGGCGCGCATTGGAATCCGCTGCCGCTATATCCACAGCGACGTCGACACCACCGAGCGCGTCGAAATCATCGAGGACTTCAAAAAAGGCCTCTTCGATGCCCTCATCGGCGTCAACCTCCTGCGCGAAGGCCTCGATATCCCCACCGTGTCCCTCGTGGCCATCCTCGACGCGGACAAGGAAGGCTTCCTCAGAACCGCCAGGTCCCTCACCCAGACCGCAGGCCGCGCCGCCCGAAACGTCAACGGCCTCGTCATAATGTATGCCGATGCCATCACCGACGCTATGGAATCCACCATACGCGAGACCGAGCGCCGACGCCGCAAGCAGATAGAGTACAACGAACTCAACCACATCACCCCGCAGCAGGTAGCCGTCCATCTTAACGTCCTCTCCGAAGGCCTGTCACGCACAGGAGCAGGCAGGGACACCACCACCGGACGCGTCAGCGCCCCCAACTCATACGACGACCCGCGCTACATCCCGGATCCTTCCGACCTCGGACGCGGCCGAGTCGTGGTCGGGCTCGGCCACGACTCCGTCCGGGAGGACGGCGCCGCTTACGCGGCCGGCCGCGTCCAGGCCGACCTCTCCGCAGTCCTCCAGGACCCCGTCATCCGCTCGATGTCCCGCAGTCAGATAGAAAAGCTCGTGGAGACCGACAGGGCGCAGATGAAGGCGGCCGCCGCGCAGCTGGATTTCCGCAACGCCGCCCGCCTCCGCGACGAAATGTGGGCTCTCGAACAATACCTCAAAGTCTGGAAGGAATAGTTTTTTCTGCTCGACGACCTCTCCGTGCGGCCGAACGGCAGTATAACCTCCTGGAGATACTCCCCGCTTCGCGGGTCCCCTCCCTTCTCGGAAGCCGACGTCTCCAGGAGGTCACACTGCCGCCCGGCCTCGGCGCTCCGCTGGGAACCCTATTATTAGCTCATGCGCAAAACTGTGTTTGAGGCCCATATTTTCTGATGGGCAATGCAAGCCGTAGCGCGGGCCATTGCCCGGAGCCCGCGCGCGGCTTGCATAGCAGCCGAGCCGCGTAATGCGAGGCTGCGGTGCCTCCATCCTCGACAATCAATCCCTTGATGCGGACTTTCATCCTCTCCCTTGAAAATCCCGCCGGGTATCCGGCCCAGCACTTCCATCAGACAGAAAACCCGGCAAATCCTGCTCGATGAGCTCTCCAAACCCCTCCGTCGGACAGAATTCCCGGCGAATCCTGCTCGACGAGCCCTCCAAAGCCTTCCATCAGACAGAAAACCCGGCAAATCCTGCTCGATGACACCTTCAAATCCCTCCATCAGACAGAATTTGGGCCTAATCCTGCTCGACGGGCCCTCCAAACCCCTTCGTCAGACAGAATTCCCGCCAAATCCTGCTCGACGGGCCCTTCAAACCCCTCCATCAGACAGAAAACGGGCCAAATCCTGCTCGATGGGATCAATATCGAAGACGGTTCGGGACTGGAAGGGGCTGGAGAGGCCGCATGTTCGCCGAAGGGCTCCGCTTGCTACGGAGCCTCGACGACTCATTGCAGGATTTCGCGCGAGTTCCGTCGTCGCTAGGCGGCTCCTTCGCTGCGCTCCGTCGGGAACCTTCGGCTCCGGCGTCCCTCCAACCCCTTCCAGTCCCTCTCCCTTGAAAACCCCGCCGGGTATCCGGCCCTGCGCTCCACCTCGAATATTCGGCTTCTTTTGGAAAAATGTCATATAACACCTAATTTTATCCGGACAATCCAAATTACGATGAAAACAAAACTTGCACTCCTCGCGCTGATTTCAGCCATCCTCGCCTCCTGCGGCACGTCAGACAATGACAGTCAGAAATATATCCTCCAGATATGTACCGGGGGATGGAACAACCGGAACTACACTACGCAGCAGATAATCGACCGTCTGGACAAAGTCACCGGGATGATTCCTGTGGAGAAGGTTATCATCGGTTGGAACCTTGAGCCCGGCCCGTACAGGGAAATAGGGGAATACCTGCACTCGAAGGATATAAAGATGATACTCTGGCTGCCCGTCTTCTCCGAGATAGGCCACATCGAGGATGCGGAGCAGTCCGTTGACATCTGGGGAGAGAAGACAGAATCCTTCAACCTCCAGGAAGGGGAGGACTTCACCTTCTACTGCCCCTCGTCGCAAAAGAACCTGGATGCTGTCAGGAACATCTTCCTCAAGCACTTCTCCCAGTGCGGTTTCGACGGAGTGTTCCTTGACAAGATAAGGACGGCATCCTATGTGGCCGGGCAAAGCGGAGTGCTGAGCTGCGGGTGCGAAAGATGCATGCAGATATATTCCGGGAAAGGCGTCGATACGGATGCCCTTAAGGCGAACCCGGAGCAGGAGATGGACAGGTTCCTCGAAGCGAAGGCCTCGATTGTCTCCGCATCAGTGAGGGAACTCGAGAACTGGTTCCATTCCAGAGGGATGGAAGTCGGACTCGACCTGTTCGCACCTGAACTCTCCTCTGTTGTTGGGCAGGACTACACCGCACTTTCCGAAAAAGCCGATTTCGTAAAGCCGATGATGTACCGCAAGACCGAAGCTCCCGCCGGAATAGGCTTCGAGATCCGCGCATTCGACCCCGCGTTCGATTCGGAGAACCTGACGGAAGATTATCTCTGCCGGGAACTCGAAAAGGCCGCGGAACTCTCAAAGTGCCCCGTCTATCCCGGAATCGAGATAAATTACCGCGAGGATATCGCCCGCACCAGTCCCGAATACATCAAAGAGTCTCTCAGGGCCGTACATAAAGCAAAACTCCCAGGCGTTGTACTCGCCTGGGATATAATGCTTGCCCCGGATTCCCATCTCGAGGCCATTGCCGCAATGGATTAAGCGGAGAGAGTCTTCTCCGTCCTGGAGATGAATTCCGCGAGAGCCTTCCCCTTCAGAAGTCCCGCACCCAGAAGCGCAAGGTCCACTACCTGTCTCATCAGGTCGCTGACCACGTACTTCGTAGCCGCCTTCTCGGAACCCTCCTCCGAAGCCTCGGTCACTTCCTGGCGGTCCTCCCAGATCTTCGCGATAAGAGGATTCTCCATATTCACCTTAATGTCGTACATCTCCGGCATCGAACCGTAGAAATTCATTCCTCCTCCGACGGCCGACATTTCGCGGTAGCGCCTCATGAACTCGTTCTGGGTGATCAGCACGGGAGCCGCCTCAGCCCCGAGGTTGCAGGCCTCCACCTGATACTCGTTGCCCGTAGGAAGCGCAGCCTTGAACAGGTCCGAAAGGGACTTTGCGTCCTCCTCCGACATCTGAGGCTTAACCGCGTCCTCCTTCGGAATAAGGTTGCCCACTGCATCGGAGTCCACGCGTGCGCAGCGCACGTCCTTGAGCTTCTGCTCCAGAAGGCCTACGAAGTGCGCATCCAGCTCACAGTCCATCAGCAGCACATTGTAGCCCATCGCCTGTGCGGCGGCAATCTTCGTATACTGCTCCTCAGCGTTGGAAGCGTAGAGGATAACGGTCTTTCCGTCCTTGTCCTTCTGGTTCTCTCCGACCAGGGCCGTGTACTCGTCGAACGAATAGTACTTGCCCTCGGTGTCCTTGAGCAGGGCGAACTTCACAGCCCTCTCGCAGAACTTCTCGTCCGAGAGCATACCGTACTCGATGAAGAGCTTGATATTGTCCCACTTCTGCTCGAAAGTCTCCCTCTGCTCCTTGAAGATTTCCTCGAGACGGTCCGCCACTTTCTTGGTGATGTAGGCCGAAATCTTCTTGACGTTGGCGTCGGCCTGGAGGTATGAGCGCGAAACGTTCAGGGGGATGTCGGGGGAGTCGATTACGCCGTGAAGCAGGGTGAGGAACTCCGGGACGATGTTGTCCACGTGGTCCGTGACGAACATCTGGTTGCAGTACAGCTGGATCTTATGCTTGTCGATAGCCATCCTCTCCTTGATCTTCGGGAAGTAGAGGACGCCCGTAAGGTTGAAAGGATAGTCCACGTTGAGGTGGATATGGAACATCGGGTCCTCCTCGATGGGATAAAGAGCCTTGTAGAATTCCAGGTAGTCTTCATCCTTCAATTCGGACGGAGCCTTCGTCCAGATAGGCTCCACGGAATTTATCACGTTGTCCTCGGAAGACTCGACGCTCTTGCCGTCCTTCCATTCGGTCTTCTTTCCGAACACTACCGGGACCGGCATGAACTTGCAGTACTTGCCGAGCAGTTCGCTGATGCGGCCTTTCGAAGCGAACTCTTCTGCGTCAGAATCCAGGTACAGCGTAATCACCGTGCCGCGTTCGGCTTTCTTGCACTCGTTCATCTCGTACTCCGGAGAACCGTCGCAGCTCCAGAATACGCCCTTTGCGCCTTCCTTCCAGCTGAGGGTCTCGATAGTCACCTTCTTGCTGACCATGAACGCCGAGTAGAATCCCAGACCGAAATGACCGATGATGCCCACCTGGTCCTTGTATTTCTCAAGGAACTCGCCGGCGGAACTGAATGCAATCTGGTTGATATACTTGTCCACCTCCTCGGAAGTCATTCCGATACCGTGGTCTATGATCTTCAGAGTCTTTCCCTTCTCGTCGAGTGCCACCTCGACCTTCAGCTCTCCGAGTTCGCCGGAGAATTCGCCGCCCGAGGCGACAGCCTTCATCTTCTGCGATGCATCGACGGCGTTCGCTACGAGTTCACGCAGGAAAATCTCGTGGTCGCTGTACAGGAACTGCTTGATTACCGGAAATATGTTCTCGGTAGTAACTCCGATTTGTCCTTTCAAAGTAGATTTAGCCATAACAAAAAAATTGCGTTTTCGAAATGAAAGCGCAATTTCCGTTCCAGTGACAAATTGTCAGTTACAAATACAGGTAATAACCCGTGAGGTCCCCGATATTCGAGTAGAAATCGTACTTGGCACCCTTGCAGACCATAGTCCCTTTGTCAAGGGATGACCCGTTCAGAAATGTCTTTATGGAAAAATTCCCCTCCGCCCCCGGATTGAGACTCCAGATGCCGTTGTATGACATTTCTTCAGTCCACTTTATCAGAATCGGGGCCTCCGTGCCGAAGTCGGCGCCGTAGCCGTTCCCCTCGTCGTAATGGCCCGTTACGCTGACCTCCCAGAAATGGACCTTGCCCTTCGAAGTGGGGGAGTCGAAGGAAAACGCATCTGGAAGCATCCTGACTGATGCCGAAGACAGTGACACCTGCGGATCCAGGCTCGTAACTACCCAGACGCTGTCCCCTTTGTATCTGATTTCGGATGCGAACGCGCTCTCGACGGTATCCGAGAAATCCTTTGCGAACTTCACGCTGTCCGGGATGGAATTCAGCAGCAGGGCGGCGTCGCTCACCTCCGAATCGAAAAGCGTAGTAGCCATATACATCAGGGAACTTGCCTTCCTCCAGTTTTCGGAATATGACTCTACCACACACGAACTTGCCAGGCAGGCACACACGGCAATTGCAATAATGAATCTTCTCATACCCCTAGAATTTATAACCTATGCCCGCACTCGCACCGCAGTACACTGATCCGGCGCCGAATTCGAGAAACCCGTACAGCTTGCGCCCCACTTCGATGCCGATGGGCGTAATCTGCCCCAGAAACTTGAACGACTCGTCCACATACCTTATTCCGTCGTCCGAGCGGTAGGAATACTTGAGCTCGTCGAATCCCAGATATTTGCTGATTCCGACGTAGAAACTGCTGTACAGTCTTATGATATCCCTTTTCACCCAATAGCCCCTGAGCCCCGGAGCAAGGTAGAGCGCCACTCCGGTCTTCCGTCCGGTCTTCGCATCCGTAACCCCGTTGAACGTGTCGTTCCAAACGCTGCACAGTCCGCCGATTGCGACGAACGCGGTACGCGGCTTGAAATGCATCACGAACTCCCCGCATATCGCCCCAGTGCTGTACAGAGGCCCGGAATAGTCCTTGTACATCCTTGAAAGCGGATTGTTCGGGAACCATACGTCATATCCGTCATATCTGTAAGACCCCGAATGAAAAAATTCGGATGCCACTTCCGGACTCCCGCCTATTCCCAGCCTCGCCTCGAAGCTCAAGGGATAATCCTCGTTGCGGTACTCCCGCACGTAGTATCCCTGCGCCTCTCCCGCGAAAGCCCAGATGCCCGCCAGCGCGGCGGCCATGCTCAGAATGAACCTTCTCATTATTTGTACATAAACCTTTTTATACTCATCTTCGGAGTCTTCGCGAAAGGCTCGACGACCACTTCCACCTTTGCCAGCTGGCTGTACGAAGGCAGCAGCTTGTTGACCGCCACCATCGTCGAATGCGGTATGTCCGCAACGGCCTCGGCGTCCAGGGAGTCCTTGCGTATCTTCTCCTTGTCCAGGTATATCAGCGCCACCAGTCTTCCCGACCTGTCCACCACCAGCGACTCCGCGATGTACTTCTCCGCATTCAGTACGGATTCTATCTCCTCCGGGTAGATGTTCTGCCCGTTCGCTGAAAGGATCATCGTCTTCGAGCGCCCCTTGATTATCAGGTTTCCGTGCGCATCGAAGATTCCCAGGTCGCCCGTGCGCAGGAATCCGTCCTCCGTAAACGCGTTCGCGGTGGCCTGAGGGTTCTTGTAGTATCCCGAGCAGACGTTCACTCCGCGCGTCAGGATCTCACCCGCGATATGCTGGGGGTCCTCCGAATCAATTCGCATCTCGTGGATAGGCTTTCCGCAGGTGCCCGGTATGTACTCGTCTATTCCCGAATACGTTATCAGCGGCGCGCCCTCCGTCATTCCGAATCCCACTATGTAGGGCAGCCCGCCCCTGTGGAACACCTTCTCCGCCTCCCGGTTCATCGGAGCCCCGCCGAGCACTATCATCCTCACGCGGCCCCCGAACGCATCGAGCAGTTTCCGACCCATCTTCCGATACAGCATACTTCCCACCACCGGAATCCACAGCAGCCCCCTGAGCTTGTGCACCGGTCCCTGCAGGTTCTTCTTGTATATCTTCTCCATCACCAGCGGCACGCTCGCTATCAGGTACGGCCGCACCTTCTGCATCGCCCCCATCAGCAGCGACGGCGACGGCGTCCTGCCAAGGAAATATATCGTCACCCCGGAGCATATCGGGTACAGGAACTCTATCATCAGCCCGTACATATGCGCCATCGGCAGCATCGATACCAGTTTGTCCGCCGGCGTCGCCGGAAGGTGGACCTGATCGAATTCGACCTGGTCTGACAAGCTCTCGTAACGTATCATCACACCCTTCGGGGAAGATGTCGTCCCGGAGGTGTAGTTTATCAGCGCGAGGTCCTTCTCGTCCCCGTCGGGGTAGTTCACGTCCTCGCGGGTGAATCCCAGAGGATGCCGGGATTTGAATTCGACGTCGAGATTCTCCGCGGCCGCGCTTATCCTCTCGTCCGAAGAGTAGAGCAGGCTCCCGTCCGCGACGTTTATCGCAGCCTTGAGATGGGGCATGGCTGCCTTGTCGAGTTTCTCCCAGATTTCGGCATCCGTGAAGAGGATGACGCTGTCGGAATGGTCCGTGAGGTGCGAGACCGCATCCGGGGTGAAGTCCACCAGGATAGGCACTACGACTGCCCGGTAGGTAGTGATGGACAGGAATGAAATGCCCCAGGCAGCGCTGTTCTTTGCGCAGAGCGCGATATGGTCGCCCTTGCGGATGCCGCCCTGCTCGAAGAGGATGTGCAGACGCTCGATGCGCTGCGCGACGTCCCCGTAGGTGTACTCCGCTCCGTTGAAGTCGCACAGGGCTTTTTGCAGCCACCAGGCCTTTACGGATTCCTGGAATTTGGTGATGTAAGGTTTGATTGTCATTTTGCGTACACGTTAACGGAACGAAAATAATCCAAATGTTCGCGCGCGGGCTTTGTTTGTGGTGAAATTTGGCGATATTTGTGGTGAAATCAAACGCTTGAGCCTTATGCGAAAACCTATCGTGGCACTCATTTACGACTTCGACGGCACCCTCTCTCCGGGCAATATGCAGGAGTTCGGATTCATCCAGGCCGTCGGTACGACTCCCGCGGAATTCTGGGATATGAGCAACCGCATCGCCGAGGGGCAGGACGCCTCCAACGTGCTGTCCTATATGAAGATGATGTTCGACACCGCAAAGAGCAAGGGCATCAGCCTCCGCCGCGAACAGTTCAAGGCCTTCGGCAAGGACGTCCGGCTGTTTCCCGGTGTGCGCGAGTGGTTCTCTCTCGTGAACCGCTACGGCGCCGCCCACGGGGTGAAGGTCGAGCACTACATCAACTCCAGCGGACTCACCGAGATTATCGAGGGCACCCCCATCGCCTCCGAATTCAAGCACGTCTTCTCCGGGACCTTCATCTACGACGAGAACGGTGAAGCCGTCTGGCCCGGAATCGCGGTCGACTCCACCAACAAGACCCAGTTCCTTTTCAAAATCAACAAAGGCATCTTCTCCTCGCACGACAACAAACTCCTCAATTCCTCCATCGCCGAGGACAAGAAGAGGGTGCCCTTTACCAATATGATCTACTTCGGGGATGGAGAGACGGACGTCCCCTGCATGAAGATTGTCGGTATGTTCGGAGGTCACCCGGTAGCCGTCTATAATCCGGACAACGACAAGAAGAAATCCATCGCTCTGAAGCTCAAGCGTCAGGGCCGCGTGCGTTTCGTCGCCCCGGCGGTCTTTACCGAAGACTCCAAAGCCTTCAAGCTCGTCTGCGCCATTATCGACAAGGTCCGCGCCGACTCCACTCTCCAGGAATACTCGAAATAAACCCTTGCATATATGAAAAAGTTTCTTCTCGTACTCTCGTCCCTTCTGCTTCTTTCCCTCCAGAGTGCGAACGCCCAGTTCTCGGCCCTGAGTTTCGGAAAGTATAAGATAACCTCCATCCACGCCACGAGCTTCACCAGTCTCGACGGCACCGTCGCCCTCGAGGTTACCAACTCCTTCCGCCGTTTTACAGTCCAGAACATCAGCGGCATCATCTACAAAGGCAACACCGCCTTCATTATCGGCACTGCGGACGATTTCCAGGTTCCCGCAGGCTCCAATACAGTCTCCATCACCGGCCACGCATCCCTCGCCTCGACCTCGGCTCTGTTCGCCCTTCTATCGAACCCCTCCATCAATCCCGCCGACTACAGCTTCGACGTCCAGGCGCAGATCAGGACCCGCCGGCGAGTCCGCACGGTTGAGAAAAAGGGAATTCCCCTTACACGAATTCTCAAGGCATATTAAATTAGGTTTTCCGCCCCGGATTTTGTAAATTTGAGGCGGATCCCAAAATCCGCGGATGCGGCTCTTGCTTCCAGTGATTGGGGCAATCCGCGCGATGCCGCAAAAGGCATTATCCGTGCCCACTCCTCCGATTCCGGAGGGGGAGGGATTTCAGTGTTTGCAAGAGAGATTAAAAATCAATTCAAACAGATATGAGCATTTTTAAAGACAAAGTACTGATGATCACCGGTGGCACCGGTTCATTCGGCAACGCGGTTCTCAACCGTTTTCTTCGTACGGACATAGGTGAAATCCGTATCTTCTCCCGCGACGAGAAGAAGCAGGACGATATGCGCCACGAATATCAGGCGAAGATGCCTGACGTTGCAGGGAAAATCAAGTTCTATATCGGAGATGTCCGCAACAAGAGCACGCTCAAGACGGCTATGCGCGGAGTGGATTACATCTTCCACGCTGCGGCTCTCAAACAGGTTCCCAGCTGCGAGTTCTTCCCTATGGAGGCAGTGAAGACAAACGTAATCGGTACGGACAACGTACTTGATACCGCTATCGACGAAGGCGTTAAGTGCGTCATCTGCCTTTCTACGGACAAGGCCGCATACCCTATCAACGCAATGGGTATCAGCAAGGCCCTCGAGGAAAAGATTGCCGTCGCAAAGTCGCGCAACAGCCTCAATACCAAAATCTGCTGTACCCGCTACGGTAACGTGATGTGCTCCAGAGGTTCTGTAATTCCTCTCTGGATAGACCAGATTCGCCACGGGAACCCTATTACCCTTACCGAGCCCAGGATGACCCGTTTCATTATGTCCCTCGAGGAGGCTGTCGACCTCGTGCTCTTTGCTTTCGAACACGGAGAGAACGGAGACATTCTTGTCCAGAAAGCCCCTGCCTGCACTATTCAGACCCAGGCGGAAGCCGTTTGCGAACTTTTCGGAGGAAAGAAAGAGGATATCAAAGTCATCGGCATTCGTCACGGAGAAAAAATGTATGAGACCCTGCTTACCAATGAGGAATGTGCCAAGGCTGTGGATATGGGAGATTTCTACCGCGTTCCGGCAGACAACCGCACGCTCAATTACGACAAATTCTTCACCGAGGGCGACCAGAAACGCTGCGAGCTTACCGAATTCAACTCGGACAACACTCGTCGTCTGACCGTCGAAGAGACCAAGGCCAAGATTGCAAGTCTCGAATATATCCAGAACGAACTCAAGGGCATTGCTAATCTGGCCAAGTGATGAAGATACTGGTAACAGGAGCCAAGGGTTTCGTAGGCAGGAACCTCTGTCTGGAACTCAGGAACATACGCGACGGCAAGGCACGCTGCTATGGGGATTTGACCGTAAGCGAGGTCTATGAATACGATATTGATTCCTCTTCCGAGGACCTCGAGACGGCCTGCAGGAATGCGGATTTCGTATTCAACCTTGCCGGGGTGAACCGCCCCCAGAACCAGGAGGAATTCATGCAGGGCAACTTCGGCTTTGCATCGACGCTTCTCGACACGCTCAAGAAATACGGCAACAGGTGTCCCGTTATGCTTTCCAGCTCCCAGCAGGCATCCCTTACCGGCCGCTTCGGCAACAGCGAATACGGCCGCAGCAAGAAAGCCGGCGAGGATCTTTTCCTTCAGTACGGCGAGCAGACGGGGGTACCCGTGAAGATATATCGGTTCCCGAACCTTTTCGGCAAGTGGTGCCGTCCGAACTACAACAGTGCGGTAGCCACCTTCTGCAACAACATCGCAAACGACCTTCCCATCCAGGTCAATGACCCGTCTGTAGAACTCGAGTTGCTCTATATCGACGATCTTGTAGCGGAGATGATCGATTGCCTCAAGGGACAGGAGCATCACTGCGAGTTCGAAGGTCTTGACGTCATCCCTTCCGGGACAGGGCTCTACTGCTATTGTCCGGTCACCCATAAGATTACCCTTGGAGGAATCGTGGATCTTCTAAGCGAGTTCAAGAAGATGCCTCAGACCCTTATGATTCCTGAGATTCCCGACGGGAGCTTCGCGAAAAAACTGTTCAGCACCTATCTCAGCTATCTTCCCAAGGAAAAGGCAATCTTCGATCTGAAGATGAACTGCGACGAGCGCGGCAGTTTTACGGAACTTGTCCATACTCCAAAGTGCGGACAAGTCAGCATCAATATCAGCAAGCCGGGTATCACCAAAGGCCAGCATTGGCACCACACCAAGTGGGAACAGTTCATAGTCGTAAAGGGACACGGGCTCATTCAGATGCGCAAGGAAGGCACCGGCGAAATCCTCGAATACGAGGTCAGCGGAGACAGGATCCAATCCGTGATAATGCTCCCCGGATATACGCACAACATAATCAACCTTTCGGATACCGAGGACCTCGTTACCGTGATGTACTGCAATGAGATCTTCGACCCCCAAAGGCCCGACACATATTTTGACAAAGTAAAGGAATAAGGATATGGCAGAATTCAAGAACAACGGGAAGCTTAAGCTTCTCATCATTGTCGGTACCAGACCTGAAATCATACGTCTTGCCGCAGTGATAAACAAATGCCGTCAGTACTTCGATTGCATGCTCGCCCACACAGGGCAGAACTACGATTATAACCTGAACGGAATCTTCTTCAGGGACCTCAAGCTTGCAGACCCCGACGTCTATTTGGATGCCGTAGGAGAGGATCTCGGAGCCACTATGGGCAACATCATCGACAAGAGCTACAAGCTGATGGTCGAGACCAGGCCTGACGCAGTCCTCGTGCTCGGTGATACCAACTCCTGCCTTTCCGTAATCGGGGCGAAGCGCCTGCATATCCCGATTTTCCATATGGAAGCCGGCAACCGTTGCAAGGACGAATGTCTCCCCGAAGAGACCAACCGCCGTATCGTGGATATCATCTCCGACGTGAACATGGCATATTCCGAGCACGCGCGCCGCTACCTCGCAGATTGCGGACTCCCCAAGGAAAGAACCTACGTTACAGGTTCTCCCATGGCGGAGGTACTGCACGGGAACCTTGCGGAAATCGAGGCTTCGGACGTCCACAAGCGTCTGGGACTCGAGAAGGGAAAATATATCCTGCTCAGTGCGCATCGCGAGGAGAATCTCGATACTGAGAAGAACTTCCTCAGCCTTTTCAACGCTATCAACAAACTGGCACAGAAGTACGATATGCCGATTCTCTACAGCTGCCACCCCCGCAGCCGCAAGAAACTCGAAGCGATGCATTTCGTTCTCGACCCCCGCGTCATTCAACACGAGCCTCTCGGATTCCACGACTACAACTGTCTGCAGATGAATGCTTTCGCCGTAGTGTCCGACAGCGGAACCCTTCCCGAGGAATCTTCCTTCTTCACTTCCGTCGGACATCCTTTCCCCGCAGTCTGCATCCGCACCAGCACCGAACGCCCCGAGGCTCTCGACAAGGGATGCTTCTTTATCTCCGGCATCGACGAGAAGGGCCTTCTCCAGGCAGTCGATACCGCGGTCGAGATGAACCGCAACGGCGATGCCGGTATTCCCGTTCCCGACTACACGGATGAAAACGTCAGCACCAAGGTCGTCAAGATCATTCAGTCCTACGTCGGGATTGTAAACAAGATGGTTTGGAGGAAAGCGTAAAAATATATTGTAGGGTTTGACTCTGTGAACGATTATTATGACGTGCGTCTAAAGGAATGGCGTTTGCAGCAGATTGAAAAATGTCCTTCAGGAAGAACTCACCGCAGCAGGAGTGCTCCCTGCAGACTACGACTTCGAATCCCATAAGGAACTTGTCCCTATGCAGCCAGGTGATGTTCCCGTAACCTATGCCGATACTTTCGCCCGATGGTATAAGGAATTTTACGGATAATTTGCGTGTTGCGAGAGTCACTTAAAATTTATTCGATATACAATGAGAGAATTCAAAGACATTCAAATAGCCGTGGCCGGTACGGGTTATGTCGGCTTGTCCATTGCAACTCTTTTGAGCCAGCGTCACAAGGTGACGGCAGTTGATGTAATACCTGAAAAGGTGGAGAAAATCAACAAGCGCATTTCACCAATACAGGACGAATATATAGAAAAATACTTTACCGAGAAGAATCTCGACCTCACTGCTACACTCGATGGTACTGCGGCCTACAAAGATGCGGATTTTGTTGTAATCGCCGCACCTACCAACTACGATCCGGTGAAGAATTACTTTGACACCTCGCACGTGGAGGAGGTCATCGACTTGGTTGTCAGTGTCAATCCGGATGCTTTTATGGTTATCAAGTCGACTATTCCTGTAGGCTACACCCGCAGCCTCTACGTGAAGTACGCACTCAAATTCATGACGGATCCGGCCCTCAAGGGCAAGAAGTTCAACCTCCTCTTCAGCCCCGAGTTCCTGCGCGAAAGCAAGGCCCTCTACGACAACCTCTACCCGAGCCGCATCATCGTAGGGTATCCGAAAATTATCCCTACCCGGGGCGATCGCAAGTGGGATGAGGAGAATGCCGCAATCGAGGCCATCGGCAACCCGCAGGCTGAGGAATTCGCCCGCACCTTCGCCGCTCTGCTGCAGGAAGGGGCTATAAAGGAGAACGTTGACACCCTCTTTATGGGGATGAAGGAGGCCGAGGCGGTCAAGCTCTTCGCCAACACCTACCTGGCCCTTCGCGTAAGCTATTTCAACGAACTCGATACATACGCCGAGGTTAAAGGTCTTGACCCTCAGGCTATTATCAATGGCATCGGGCTTGACCCCCGCATCGGCACGCACTACAACAACCCTTCGTTCGGCTACGGTGGATATTGCCTGCCGAAGGATACCAAGCAGCTGCTGGCCAACTATGCCGACGTGCCGCAGCAGATGATGTCGGCCATCGTGGAGAGCAACCGCACACGCAAGGATTTCATTGCCGATCAGGTGCTCAAGATGGCCGGATATTATGACGAGAATGCGCAGTATGCCTCCGGCAAGGAGAAGGAAGTGGTGGTGGGAGTCTACCGACTCACGATGAAATCCAACTCCGACAACTTCCGTCAATCCGCCATTCAGGGTATAATGAAGCGCATCAAGGCCAAGGGCGCCACCGTCATAATCTACGAACCCACGCTTCCTGACGGCGATACCTTCTTCGGCAGCAGGGTTGTAAACGACCTGTCAGCCTTCAAGGCCCAGAGCCACGCCATCATCGCCAACCGCTACGATGCCTGCCTGGATGACGTATCCTCAAAGGTTTACACTCGCGATTTGTTCCGTCGTGATTAAACATCGAAGTGTAGCTCTACTCCTCTGCACCGACTATCGCTTGGATGTGTTTTTTTGTTTGTGCATAAATATATGATCCATAGACTTGTGGACTCGGGCAGGTTTCATTAACTTTGCAAACGAATTTTTGGAAAAGATAAATTAATGCAATCAACAATACAATGAACAAAATGAATAGGATGCAACTTTCTCGTTTCATTTCCGCTGTGCTGGCGGTATGTTTTGCTGTGTCGGCCTCAGCGCAGAGCGCATCGGAAATCGCGGCTGCCAAGTCTATAGCACGTAGCTACGGATATTCCGACAGCGAAATAAATGCAGTACTCAACCACAACATAGGTGGCGGAACCCCCGTACCGGCTGCTGCAAGCGTTCCTGCTGCTCCTGCTGCTCCTGCTGCTTCTGCCGCTCCTGCTGCTTCTGCCGCGGTGGTCGCCCCGGTGACTGAAGTGACGGTCATTGAAGCGGCAGAAACACCGGTGATAGATACTCCTGCCGGTATTTACGGACATTCCTATCTTACCTCATCGGGACTGAGCATAATACCGAGTTACAACGCGCCTG
>JAKSJY010000025.1 GCA_024402025.1 Bacteroidales bacterium | reverse complement strand
GAGAATCCAGATGCTCTGCAGCCTCGCATACCATTGCGTAGTTCTCCGCATTGAAAAACTTCTCCGAATCCTTTGCAAGGAAAGGCGCGGTAAGAGAATCGTCATACACTTTTGCGCGCGGATCGGCCGGCTTCGAGTTGTCGGCGGGTCCGCCGGCCTTGACGCCGTATCTTTCATATTCGCAAGGCGCGATGAACAGGTACGGAGCTATCGTCCAGAAGTCGCCCACAAAAGTTGCCCTTTCCTTTATCAGGTCCACCACTTTGACTACATAGTCGTGCGCGGCATTGATTCCGTGAGCGGACAGAACGTCTTCATAAAGCAGCGCCAGTTCCTCTGAAGAGTGCATGCGCAGGTATTCCTTGTTGTACCACTTCGCCTTGTCGGGATTGAACTTTGCCCCGCTCTTGCTGACCTTCTCGATGGAGAACGCTTCGATGAGTTCCTGCATCGAGAAGATTTCCTGCTCCGTACCCGGATTCCATCCGAGCATTGCAAGAAGGTTCACGAAAGCTTCAGGGAAATAACCGTCCTCGCGATAGCCGTGGTAGGTCTCTCCCTCGGAGTTCTTCCAATTCAGAGGGAATACCGGGAATCCCATCTTGTCCCCGTCCCTCTTGCTGAGTTTTCCGTTGCCTACAGGCTTGAGAAGCAGAGGGAGATGCGCGAACCTCGGCCTTTCCCATCCGAACGCCTCGTAAAGCAGGTAGTGGAGGGGCAGGGAAGGGAGCCACTCCTCTCCGCGTATTACCTCAGTGATTTCCATCAGGTGGTCATCCACGATGTTTGCAAGATGGTAGGTCGGAAGTTCGTCAGCCCTTTTCCAGAGCACCTTGTCGTCCAGGGTAGCGGTGCTGACCTCCACGTGGCCGCGGATAAGGTCGTCCATCTCCACCACTCTGTCGGAAGGCATCCTGAAACGTATCGTCCAGTCCGTAGTCTCTTCAAGCAGCCTTGCAACCTC
Source organism: Bacteroidales bacterium (assembly GCA_024402025.1). Lineage (GTDB taxonomy): Bacteria > Bacteroidota > Bacteroidia > Bacteroidales > UBA932 > Cryptobacteroides. Next base: position 16,604 of record JAKSJY010000025.1, on the reverse strand, counting down.
GGCGCTGTCCATCGACAGGGAATTGCGCAGAGCCCCGCGGGTTTCGTAATTGTATATGAAAGTCTCTCCTGCGGCTTCGGCGGAGGCCCTTTTTGCTTCCAGCTCCTCTGCGGAGTCGAATGCATAGTATGCCCATCCCGACTCTATCAGCTGCTCCGCGTACTTGCGGTAGATGCCGCGTCTCTCGCTCTGGCGGTATGGGGCGTGTGGATGCTTTTCCGAGGGAACCTGTACGACGTTTCCGTTCTCGTCAACGCCTTCGTCAGGGATGATTCCGCACCACCTGAGGGCCTCTATTATATACTGCTCCGCTCCCGGAACGAATCTGTGCGAGTCGGTGTCCTCGATGCGGATAATGAAATCTCCGCCCTTCTGCTTGGCATAAAGGTAGTTGTACAATGCCGTACGTACACCTCCCATATGGAGAGGTCCTGTGGGTGACGGCGCAAAACGAACTCTTGTTCTTTTCATATCTTCTGTATTCTTCTGATTGCGGGGGTCATTTTCAACTCGTTGATTCTCGCCGGATCCGTATCGACAAGTACCGGGGGATTCTCCGGGTCGTAGCTGAAATGGCTCTTTCCGTCTCCCGTGCTGAATCCGATATGGGTGCTGACCCCGATGGACCCTCCGAGTGAGATTCCCTCCGAAGCCTTTGCGCTCTTCCTGTCATAGACGAAGTCCCTCGGGATGGAGATGATGCTTCCCAGGTCGACGTCCGGTCCCAACAGGGTGTTGAACTGGAATCCCGTCGCGATGGCGGTAATGTGGACCGAATCCCCGACGTCCGGGTCATCATCCCAGATAAGACCCTTCTTGAAACTGTTAGCCCCTCCGGTGTATCTGCTTATCAGCTCGTTGAGGTTGTTGAGGTCATTCATCTTCAGACCCTGGGCGTTGTTTCCCGCAGTGATGTTCACCAGTACGTTCTTTGCGGTCGAAAGGTCGAAGTCATTGAGCAGGGGGGACTCGAAAGCCTGCTTTACGGCATCCTCGAGCCTGCTCTCTCCCCGTCCCGTGCCGCATCCCATCAGCGCCATCCCGCTTCCGCGCATCATAGTCTGCACATCCTCGAAATCCACGTTGATGTAGCCTGGCTTCTGGATGATCTCGATGATGCCCCGCACTGCCGTTGCAAGCACTTCGTCAGCGCGCGGGAAGGCGTCCTGAATCAGCTCCTCCCCGAAATATTCGTATAGTTTCTCATTGTTCACAATGAGCAGCGAGTCCACGTTGCGCTCCAGTTCGTGGATTCCGTCGATGGCCCTTGACAGCACTGCGCGCCCCTCGTTCTTGAACGGGAGGGTCACCACCCCTACGGTAAGGATGCCGTTGTCCTTGGCCATCTTTGCGATTACCGGAGTCGCACCCGTGCCGGTGCCGCCTCCCATTCCGGCCGTGATGAACAGCATCTTCGTCCTACCGTCGAGAATGGCGTTGCTGATTTCCTCCTGGCTCTCAAGCGCGGCGTTGCGGCCCTTGGTGGGGTTGGTGCCGGCTCCGAGTCCGTGCCCCATCTGTATTTTGACGGGAACGTTCGAGCGGGCCAGCGCCTGGGCATCCGTGTTGCATACCACGAAGCTGCAGCCCTTAATATTCTGGTTGAACATATAGGTCACGGCATTGCAGCCGCCTCCTCCTACTCCGAGAACCTTGATTATATTGTCGGAGGGAATCCAGGTGGGATCGTTGGGAGTGATGTTGTTTTCCAAAATGTCAATCATGGTCAGTTCTCCTCTTCGCCAAGTTTTTCGAAATTGTTGTTGATGCCCTGGAACAGACGTCCCACAAGGCTGTTGGGATTGATGGTCTTCGCCTTGGGCTGCCTCGGTTTGCGCGGCTGCTTCTCTGGCTTCACTGCGTCGCCGAATTCTTCCGGCGAGAAGATGTCGCCCTCCGCCGGCTTCGGCTTGTCGGACTCCATCTGCGTCTCGGGCTCCGGCCCGTTGACCTTCACGCAGTTGATATACTCGTCATCGCAGGCGAGCGAAATCATCGCGAAATGGGAAGCCGCCGAGGCGTCGTCCATGTCGGGGCAGCCGCAGGCATCGATGTTCCTGCTTCTCACGTAGCCAATCCTGACATTGTATCCGCTCATCTCCTTTACCAGAGCCGCGCATAGCGCGAGTTCGCTGCCGCCTCCGCAAAGGACAAGACCTCCGCGGAGCCTGTCGGCATACCCGCTCTGTCCTATCTTGAAGAGTATGGCCTTGACTATTTCCGTCATTCGGGAATTGATGATTTCGCAAAGGTATTTTATGCTGACCTGGTTGCTTTCCCCGCTGCGTTCGTCATTCACCTGCAGGACCTTGTCGCTCATGGACTGAAGCCTGTCCGGCATTGCGAATCCGTAGGCGAGCTTGATGTTTTCGCAAAGCGACTCATTGAAACCGGTCTCGAGACGTATGTCTTCGGTGAGAGTCTTGCCTCCGAACGGGATGGATGCGTAGTATCGCATGACTCCGCGGTTGAATATGCTGACTGAAGTCACCCCTGCGCCTATCTCAATGAGTGCGGCGCCGTTCTCCATCTCGTCCTCCGTCAGCATTACGCCTCCCATCGCCGCAGGTACAAAGTATCTCGCCGCTATGGTCTTTCCGCAGGCGGAAATCATCTTTGCGGCATTCGCTGCGGATTTCACGGGTCCGCTAAGTATCTTGAATTCCCCGCTGAGTTCCTTGCTGCTGGAGCCGATCACGTCATCCTGTCCGGCCTGGAAGAGTTCCTCCGTCGAGAAGGACTGGGGGAGCATGCAGTATATTTCCTGGCCCTCCTCCATATCGGGAAGGTATTTCTCCAGCGCGAAGTCGCACAGGCTGGCGATTTCTTCGTCCGTGATGTAGCTTTCCGCGTCACTCCTTTCCACTTTCTGCTGCCCGTTGGTCAGATTGATCCTGTACCTGGGGAGAGGCACGATGACCTTGCCGATCACTATGCCCAGGGATTCCTCCGCCTGGGCGATCAGTTTCCTGAGCGGGGCGCTGGCTTTCACCGGGTTGAAGATGCCTCCGTCTGAAATGCCGTCGGAAGGTTCCTCCCCGTAAAACAGCACCTTTGCATAGCCGTCCGTGACGCTGCTGACGCTGAGTGAGATTTTGCCTGACCCGGGGTCTGCGGCAACTATGAATCTTTCCTGCATACTATTTGGTCTTTATATTTTATATTCACTTTCTTGTAATATGAGTTTCCGTATATGCTCTCTATGTTACGGAAATAACACTCCATCTTCCCGGCGATATCCGCGTGATTCCCCGGGCGGCCTGCCTGCACGACCGTTCCTCCGTGGAGAAAGATGCTGATGAATCCGTCCGCATCCGATTCGAAACCTTCGATACGTCTCGAGCATACGGGGCTTTTCTCCAACGCCGCGACAAGATTCAGCATATCCGAAATCCATCCTTTGTCCAGAGCCTTTTCCACGTCTCCCGAGATCGAAGGCACGTCCGCGCTCCATCCGGGGTTGAGGCAGAAGAAGGGATTCCCGTCACCGTCCACATAGAACTCCCGACTGTTTCCTGTGAACCTGAGTACAGGTACCCTCTGGAATACCGTCACGTGCAGGATTCCGTCGTCCGTGACCCAGGCCTCCGCGTCCCTTACGCATTCCTGCGATTCGAAGGTCCTCTCTATCAGTCCCAGGTCTATGTCGTCAATCCTCCTGCCGATGAACGGGTCGAACCTCTGCTCCATCAGGGTGCAGGCGATCTCTTCGGTTATGAACCTTGCCGTGTCAGGAACTTCCACGGATATTCCGTTGCAGGATATTTCGTGGCGGACCGCCTTCTCCTGTCTTACAAGGAAGAAGGTGCCGGTGCAGAAGCCTGCAACAAAGACTCCGAACAGAATGTATCCTATAGCTTTCTTCATATTCTTTTCCCGAGCATTTCCTTCAGCGGACCCACCAGCCTGTCTATGTTTCCGGCCCCGAAGGTCACGAGCACGTCGATTTTTTCCTTTTCCAGACTCTCAAGCAGAGAGCCGTATTCCACAATCTTTTTCTCTGGCGCGGTGCAGGCATCCAGTATGATTTTCGAGCTCACTCCCGGAATGGGAAGTTCCCTTGCCGGGTATATGTCCAGAAGAATCAGCTCGTCCACTCCGCTCAAAGCCGCCGCGAATTCGGGTGCGAAGTCGCGTGTGCGGGTGTAGAGGTGCGGTTGGAACACTGCCGTTATTTTCCTTCCGGGGAATATGGTCCTTATCGTGGATATGCTGGCCCTGAGCTCTTCGGGGTGATGTGCGTAATCGTCCAGGAACGTGAGTCCCGGAGTGTTGATGTGCTCTTCCAGCCTTCTGACCACTCCCTTGTAGCTGCCTATGGCCTTCCTTATGGCTTCCTCCCTGGTCCCGTACAGCAGGCATATCGCCGCCGCGGCAACGGCGTTCTCGACGTTGAGCAGCCCCAGCGTACCGCAGCGTATGTCCCTGATGCACCCTGCGGGATGGACAAGGTCGAAGGTATAGTGGCCGTCAGGCGAGAGGCGAAGGTTCTCTGCGTGGAAATCGGCCCCGGCATTGTCGAGGGCGTATGTCACGATTTCGGCGGATGTGTCTCCATCCCCGACGGGGAGGCCGTATTTCAGGACAAGCCGGCCTTTCACCTGCGCGGCGAAGTCGCGGAATGCCTGTTGGTAATGCTCGAGGTCGCCGTAGATGTCCAGGTGGTCGGCATCCATCGCCGTGATGGCGGCTATCTGCGGATGGAGGGCGAGGAAGGAACGGTCGAACTCGTCGGCCTCCGCCACCGCGACGTCGCTGCGGCTTACAAGCATATTGGTGCCGTAGTTCCTGGATATTCCGCCCAGGAAAGCCGAGCACCCCTGTCCGCTTTCGGTAAGGATGTGCGCCACCAGGGTCGAGGTCGTCGTCTTCCCGTGCGTGCCGGCTACGGCAAGGCAGGTCTGGTCTGCGGTCACTTCACCCAGCACCAGCGACCTCTTTACGACTTTGTAGCCTCTCTGCATTACGGTCCTCAGTTCTTCGAGGTCAGAGGGGATGGCCGGAGTATAGACAACCAGGGTGTCCTCCACCTCGGACGGAATCATCGAAGGGTCGTCATTGTAGTGGACCCTGATGCCTTCGCCCTCCAGTTCTCTCGTAAGAGCGGACTCGGTGCGGTCATAGCCGCTGACATCGGCGCCCTTGAATGCGAACCAGCGCGCAAGCGCGCTCATTCCTATTCCTCCGATTCCTATGAAGTATATGTTCTTCCAGTTCACTTTTCTACGATTTTATAAATTTCATCGGCTATGGTCTGCGCTGCCTGAGTGAGTGCCAGGGCCGCGATGTTCCTTTCCAGCCTTGCAATCCTCTCCTTGTCCCTGATGAGCTTCATCGCCTCGTCCATCAGTGTCTGCGGAGCCTCGGCGTCACTTACCATCATTGCGGCATCCTTCACGACCAGTGCCATCGCATTGTGCCTCTGATGGTCCTCGGCGACATTGGGAGAAGGTACGAATATGCTCGCCTTATGCGCGGCGCACAGTTCCGACACGCTTGAAGCGCCGGCCCTGGAGATGACCACGTCCGCAATGGCGTACTCCCTGTCCATATCGAAGATGAAATCCGTATGGCGTATGTTCTTTACGGGCAGTCCGGATTCGGCCGCCTTGCGCATGAACTCGTCGGTGTCCGCCTTGTAATATTTGCCGCACTGCCAGAGTACCTCCACTCCTTCACCTGAGGGGCAGCCCGCGTTTATCCAGTTTTTCATAGCAGTATTCAGAGTCCTTGCCCCAAGACTGCCTCCGATAATCAGGAGGTGCTTCGTTCCGCTTTCGGGGCGCTCTGCCGGCTTGATGGAAGAACGGATGGGGTTGCCTGTAAGCACTATCTTTCCGGCAGGGAAGAACTTCTCCATCCCCTCGTATGCCACGCAGATGCAGTCAGCCTTTCCGCCGAGCATCTTGTTAGTAAGTCCCGCGAAACTGTTCTGCTCCTGGATGAGGCTGGGTATGCCGAGGCCGGTGGCGGCAAACAGAAGGGGAGCGCTGGCATAGCCTCCTACTCCGATTGCGATATCCGGTTTGAAATCCTTTATTATCCTGCGTGCCTTGCAGCGGCTGTAGACGGTCTTGAACGGGAGCATCAGGTTGTTCTTCAGAGCCTTCGGACTGAAAGACCTCTGCAGCCCCGAAATGGGTAGCCCTACGATGTCATATCCCGCCGCGGGGACTTTTTCCATCTCCATCCTTCCGCTCGCCCCCACAAACAGGATCTCCGTTTCGGGATTGAGTTCCTTGAGCTTGTTTGCGATGGAAACGGCAGGGAAGATATGCCCGCCGGTGCCGCCGCCTGAAATTATTGCCCTTATTGCCTTATACTGTTTCATCTTCAACTATGGGTTCTGCGTTTCTGGTTTCGTCTTCGATGCCCTTGCTTGCGATTCTGCTTATGCTCAGGATAATGCCGAACGCGATGCAGAAGCATATGAACGCCGACGTTCCGTGGCTCAGCAGTGGCAGGGTCTGCCCGGTAAGCAGGCCGAAACTTGCGTTGACGAACATATGCATGAAGGCCTGGCCGCAAATCAGCAGCACCAGACCGGCTATCGTGACTTTCGCGTAGAGGTTGTTTCCGCAGTTCTTGACGATGATGACACCTCTTGCGAACAGAGATACGTACAGAATGATCACCAGCAAGCCTCCGAGTATGCCGTATTCCTCGATTATGAAACTGAACATATAGTCCTCCGGCATGTCCGGAACGACGTATCTCTGCGTGCTCTGCCCCGGGCCTTTCCCTATGAGGTGGCTGTCGTGGATGGCAAGTTTCGCGCTGTACGGCTGGCGGATGGCATCAAGGTCCTCCTGCCTCCCGTATGCGAGATATTCCTTTTCGTGGTCTACGTGGTGGAGCCTTCCTATCAGGGTCTCGATACGGTTCTCCCTGCCTTCTCCCTTCCCGTTGTCGCCTTTTGCCAGGTATGCGCCGAGCACCAGGCTTCCGGCGAGGATTGCAATGGCTCCCATCGTGAGCGCATCCTTGACGCTGCTTTGCCCGATGGCGATGGTCAGCAGGAAGATTCCTGCCATAAAGATACCGCTGGAGTTGCTGCCCTTCATCACAAGCGCCACCGTCGCGAAGAACGGGATATACAGGAAGATTGCCTTCTGCGCCAGCGTCGTCCCCAGCCATTTCCATTTTAGGGCCTTTGAAAGTTTTTTCAGGCCCTTGTACCCTTCCGCGCTCCGGCTCCTGTCGATTGACCACGCAAAATACAGCACCATCGCGACTTTCACCACCTCGAATATGTGGAACTGGATGCCGAACACCATAATGCTCCGCACGGCGCCGTTTATCCTTGCGGCGTGGATGGGAGCTTCCTTGTCATTGGGCAGTATCAGCAGGGAGAGCAGCAGCAGTAACGAGACTATGAAGCCCCATTGCGAAAACCACTTGAGAATCTCTACCCTTCTGATGTTGTAGACCAGCAGCAGGGCTGCAAGCCCCATCAGGACGGTCTTTATCTGTTCCTTCGCTATGTCCACCCTCGTGATGTCTCCCTTCAGCAGTTTGCTGGATGCCGAGAAGATGCACACTATGGACAGCAGGATGAGCATCAGGGTGATGATCCATACCACCTTGTCACCTCCGAGGTTGTCCACGAAGTTCCAGAATTTCCTGTTCCTGCGTGCTTCCATTACAGATTCCTTACCGCATCCTTGAATTTTTCTCCACGGTCCTCATAGCAGGTGAAGAGATCGAAGCTTGCGCAGCAAGGGCTGAGCAGCACCACGTCTCCCGCGGTTGCCAGTTTTGCGGACTGCTTTACGGCATCATCCGCACTTCTGGTGTCCACCATTGTGGGAACGATGTCCCCGAAGGCCTCGTGTATCTTCGCATTGTCCACGCCAAGGCAGACGATGGCCTTGACTTTTTCCTTTACAAGTTCTCTGAGGACGCTGTAGTCGTTTCCCTTGTCCGTTCCGCCAACGATCCAGACAACAGGTCTGGTCTGGCATTCCAGCGCATACCAGGCGGCATCCACGTTGGTAGCCTTGGAGTCGTTTATGTAGAGCACGTCCTTGACGCTCAGGACGGGTTCGAGCCTGTGTTCGATGGGCTGGAACGACTTGAGCGAATCGCGGATGACGCTGTTGCTGATGCCGGCCGCTTTTGCGGCAAGAGCCGCCGCCATCGAATTGTACACGTTGTGCCTTCCTCCGAGGGCGAGTTCCTTGAGGTAGATCTCGGTCTCGTCCTCCTTGTACTTCATCACTATCTTTTCACCCTCCAGATATGCTCCCTGCGCGAGCTTGTTCTCCTGCGAGAACGGCAGCATCCTGGCCTGGGTCACTATCCTGTCCAGATGCTCTATGGTTATCTGGTCGTCCGAGTCGAATATGAAGCAGTCCTCCCTGCTGAGGTTCCTGATTATTCTGAACTTCGCGCGGACGTAGTTCTCCATATTGTAGTCGTACCTGTCGAGATGGTCGGGGGTGATGTTCGTTATGATTGCGATGTCCGGTCTGAAATCAAAGCAGCCGTCCAGCTGGAAACTGCTGATTTCCAGAACGTAGTAATCGTGCTTCTCGGTAGCGACCTGGAGGGCGTAGCTCTTCCCGATGTTCCCTCCGAGTCCGACGTTGAGGCCGGCCTGCTGGAGCAGGTAATAGATGAGGGATGTCGTGGTGGTCTTTCCGTTGGAACCGGTGATGCATATCTTCTTCGCGCTGTCATAGCGTGCGGCGAACTCTATTTCGGAGATGACGTGGATTCCGGCGGCGTCCAGTTTTTTCACTATGGGCGCGCTGTTGGGGATGCCGGGGCTCTTCACCACTTCTCCGGCACTGAGGATCTTCTCCTCGGTGTGCCCTCCCTGCTCGTACGGAATCTGCCACCTGTCGAGCATCGCCGCGTATTCCGGCTTGATGGTCCCGTAATCCGAAAGGAAGACGTCGAATCCCTTGACTTTTGCGAGCACTGCGGCGCCTACACCGCTTTCAGCTCCTCCCAATACAACAATTCTTGACATTTCTATCGTATTTTCAAAAGTGCCAGTGTGGCTACGGCGAGGATGATACCTATGATCCAGAACCTGGTTACGATACGCGCCTCGGGATGGCCCATTTTCTGATAATGATGGTGGATGGGGGCCATCTTGAAGAATCTGCGCCCTTCTCCGTATTTCTTTTTGGTGGATTTGAAGTAACTCCGTTGTATGATGACGGAAAGACTTTCCACTACGAATATTCCGCAAAGTATCGGGAGCATCAGCTCCTTGTGGATGAGCACGGCGCCCACCCCGATTATTCCTCCTATGGTAAGGCTTCCCGTGTCGCCCATAAACACTTCGGCCGGGTAGGTGTTGTACCAAAGGAAGCCCGCCAGCGCACCGGCGAACGCCGACATGAACACCGCAACTTCGCCCGAGCCGGGGAGGTACATTATGTCGAGGTAGTTGGCGTTGATGACGTTGCCTCCGAGCCATCCCAGAATACCGAGCACCACTCCGACCAGCAGCGATGTCCCTGCGGACAGACCGTCCATTCCGTCCGTGAGGTTGGCTCCGTTGGAGCAGGCCGTGATGATGAAGATGATGACGATTGCGTAGATAATCCACTTTATCGCGTTCCTCAGGCCTCCCTGCGCGAAGAAGGCGAGACAGTCATAGTCGAACTCGTGGCTCTTTACGAAGGGGATGGTGGTGGCGGTGCTCCCTCCCAGCCCCGGATGGAAGCATACGGCGAGGGCGATGACTACGCCCAGTCCTATCTGGCCTATGAGTTTCTTCTTTTCGCTCAGACCGTTCTTGTCGTGCTTGAAGACTTTGATCCAGTCGTCAGTGAAACCCAGTGCGCCGCACCACAGGGTGGTGAGGATAAGCAGCTGGGTGTAGATGTTCCTGAGGTCGCACACCAGCAGCGCGGCAACCAGAATGGAGAAAATGATGATGACTCCTCCCATTGTGGGTGTCCCTGTCTTCTCTACCTGTCCCTCGAGGCCGAGGTTGCGCACGGTCTCCCCGATTTGTTTCTTTCGCAGCCATTTGATGACGGCCTTGCCGCCGAAAAGTGCCGTGCACATTGCAATCACGTTGGCCGCTATTGCCCTGAACGACAGGAATCCGAACAGTCCCGAACCGGGAATGTCATAGTCCTTGAGGTATTCGAAAAGATGGTAAAGCATATTATCCTATGATTTCTGCGACGACTTCGCGTTCGTCGAAACGGTTCTTTGTCTTTCCTATTATCTGGTAGGTCTCGTGACCTTTGCCGGCAAGCAGGATGGTGGCGCCTTTGCCGCTCATCTGGATTGCGGCGCGGATGGCTTCCTTGCGGTCGGCGATGCATACCGCCTTCCTTCTTCCTTCCGCCGAGAAGCCCTTGCAGATGTCATCCATTATTGCGGAGGTCTCCTCGGTACGGGAGTTGTCCGAGGTTACGAGTATCCTGTCCGCAAGCAGTTCCGCTATTCGTGCCATCTCCGGACGCTTTGTCCTATCCCTGTCGCCGCCGCATCCGAACAGGCAGACGAGTTCCCTTTCGGGGCAGATGTCCCTCAGGGCCTTGAGTACGTTTTCAAGCGCGTCGGGGGTGTGCGCGTAGTCGATGACTATCATCTTTCCATCCGGGCCGGGTATGGTCTCGAGGCGTCCCTTCGCTCCGCTGAGCCTGCTGATCCCTACCAGCACTTCCTCCTTTCCGGCTCCCAGCGCGAGAGCGCAGGAATATATTGCCGTAAGGTTGTATGCGTTGTGGGCTCCGATAAGTCTGGTCCACACTTCGGTCCCGTCGAACTTGAGCAGCATTCCTTCCACGCTCTGCTCGATTATGCGGCAACAGTGGTCCGCCCCGCTGCGCAGCGAGTAGGTAAGGACGCTTGCCGCCGTGTTCTGGACCATTACGCTGCCGTTGCGGTCGTCGGTGTTGATGATGGCTACGGCATCCTTTTTCAGGGAGTCGAAAAACATCTTCTTGCACCTCAGGTACTCGGCGAAGGTGCCGTGGTAGTCGAGGTGGTCGTGGGTGAGGTTGGAGAATATCGCGATGTCGAAATCCAGGGCGTGAACCCTCTTCTGCTCCACTCCTATGGAGCTGACTTCCATAAAGCAGTATTCGCATCCCTTCTCCACCATTTCGGCCATCAGCGAATTTATCGAGATGGGGTCCGAGGTGGTGTTTTCGGTCTCGAGCCTCTTTCCACCCACGAAGTTGGCGATGGTCGAGAGCAGGCCGCACTCGTAGCCCAACGAACGGAACAGATCGTACAGAAGGGTGACGGTCGTCGTCTTGCCGTTGGTGCCGGTAATGCCGACGAGCTTGAGGCTGCGGCTGGGGTGGCCGTAGAAGCGGTCTGCCATTTCCGCCAGACCTTCCCTGGAGGTAGAAACTGCGGCGACGGCTCCGTTGCTGACGGCGCTTGCGGCAAAGTCGCTGCCGTTGGCGCTCGTGCCCTGGATGGCGATGAACAGAGACCCCGCGCATGCCTTGCGGGAGTCGCTGCATATAGCCGTGACCTCGGTGTCCGGGGTGCCGTGCAGGATGGTGGCCCCGCTATTTCCTATTATCTGTGACAGTTTCATTCCAGTATGGATCTATGTTGTAGATTTCGTTTATGATTTTCGTTACGGCTCCGGCGGGTATGCCGCTTCCGTAGAAACTCTTTCTTGTCGGCCTCGAGTACACGCAGCATATTATCGTGTATTGAGGGTCCTCGGCGGGGAAGATGCCGCAGAACGTTCCCTGGTTGCGGAAGATTCCGCCGTCGGCCTCATATTTTCCGCCCATCGAGATTCGGGACGTCCCGGTCTTGCCGGCGACGCTGCATTTCGCGTTTCTCACCACGGGGGCGGTTCCTTTCTCGCGTACAGGGTAGCTCAGCGCCCGCATCAGGGTGTCGGCCACATCCGGACGGCAGATGGCGCCGTTGAGGACGGATTCGCCGAGATGGCGCACTTCCTTCCCGTTTTCCTCTATGCTTTCCACAAGGTAGGGCTTCATCATCCTGCCTCTGTTTGCTATGGCGTTGTAGAAGGTAAGTATGTGCATCGGGGTTACGTTGACCGCATATCCCATTGCGACCTGCGCAAGGTCATATTTGCTCCACGCCTCCTTTCCCGGGTACGGTACGTAGGGCTGGGGCATCTTTTCGGCCACGTCCAGGTCCACCGCCTCCCCGAATTTGTACTGGAGAACCTTCTCGATGAACTCCTCGGGCCTGTCTTCGTAATATTTCACGGCAAGGTACCTGAACGGCTGGTTTGCGGAAACCATTATGCTGTACCAAAGGGGCACCCTGTTCGAATGGTAGTCCCTGATATAGTCCTTCACGTGCTTGTCCGCCTCGTATTTGTAGCCGTCCAGCAGGCCTCCGTTCGCCGGGGTCCAGTCGTTGAGGGACTTCACGTATCCTTCCTGGAGCATTGTCATCAGGGTGGACATCTTGAATACGGAACCGGGCTCGCCGAGACGTGTCACGCAGATGTTTTCTATTTCGCCCATCGCATCCGAAGAGCCGTTCCTGCTGAGGTTGACCATAGCCCTGATGGCGCCGGTCTTCACTTCCATCAGCACGCAGCAGGCCGCCTCCACGTCATGGTCGGGCTCCACCATACTGCGCAGGTTCCTGTCCGCGATTTCCTGATAATCGATGTTGAGGGTAGTGCGTATGTCCTTTCCGTTTTTGGCAGGGACGAAGGTGCTGTCATAGTCGCGCACGAAACCATCGTCCGTGTATTTCAACCACTCGTGGCCCGCCTCTCCGTGAAGCACGCTGTTGAATTTCCCGTCTATTCCGGTGTAAGTGGCCCGTTCATCGGTCTCAATGGTGTTCCCGATGGTCCTGCGCGCGAGCGAACCGTAGGGGTAGCGTCTGGTGGGTACGGTCTCCGCCCAGACTCCTCCCTTGTTGCGGCCGTCCCGGATGAGGGGGTATTTCTTCAATTCCATATACTCCGCGCGCTCGATGGGCCGGCCGAGTTTCATATATCTGACCTCATTGTCGTACCCCTCCCAGATTGTCTTGCGGTAGTATGCTGCGTCCTTGCCTTGAATGTTGAAGACTTTCGCCAGTCCCTCCGCAAAGCCCTCGGCATCCTTTTTCCACTGTTTTTCCCAAACGGCGATGCTGTCTTTCCTTACGGGAGAAGGCAGCGACAGGCTTTTGGTCTCGAAGTTTTTCGCGCTTGCGCCGCAGTCCATATAGATCTGGTATCTCGGATATGACATTGCCAGCATGCTTCCGTCCTGCGCGAGAATATTGCCGCGGACCGGCTCGGTCACTTTCTCGATTACCGGCTGGCGGAGTTTCGAGGCTATCTTGTCTTTGGGCTGCCATACGATCTGGAGGTAAAGGATGCGCACGATTATCACTGCCGCCAGTGCCAGCAGCAGGTAGTACGCGAGGTACAGCAGGAAACTGAGCTTGTCCTTATCTCCCTTCATCGTCTTATTATTGCGGTGGCCGGTTTTTTGGGGCGGGCCACGCTTGACCCCGTTTCTTCCAGTCTTTCTGTTATTTCAGCCTTGGAGCCGGCCTTTTCGGTCTCGAAGTTGAGGATGGTGATGACCGCCTCCTGCTCCGCGATCACCGCTTTGTTCTCCTCCACCCTGCGATTGGTCGAGTCGATCATGAGGCTGAGATATATGGTCAGGGCTATCAGGAAGAAGCAGTACAGGATATGGATGATGTATCTGCCTATGTCCAGCCTGAGCAGGAACCGGCCCTGGAATATCGCGACGATGCTTCGTCCCAGGACTTTCGGAATATTCTGCAGTTTCCAGCGTTTCTCTCCTTCCATCCTTTCAGTCCTCCGCGCGTTTTTGTGCAACCCTCAGCTTCGCGCTGCGGGCTCTGGTGTTGCTCTCTATTTCTTCTTCGGCGGGGAGGATGGGTTTGCGGTTCACCGCTTCCAGAGGAGCGTCGGAATTCCCGTAGATATCCTTGCGGACCTCTCCTTCGATGTTGCCGGCCTTGATGAAATTCTTCACCATCCTGTCCTCGAGGGAATGGTAGGTGATAACGACCAGTCTTCCCCCTTTCTTCAGGGAAGCGCTCGCACCCTCGAGGAATTTCTCGAGGGAACGCATTTCCTGGTTGACCTCTATTCTGAGGGCCTGGTAGACCTTTGCGAGGTATTTGTGCTCAGCGAAAGACGGCAGGGCGGCTGCGATGGCAGAATTCAGGCTGTCGGTGGTGAGGATGCTCTCTCTCTGGCGGGCCGCACAGACAAGCTGCGCCACCCTCCTTGCATTCTCCACCTCTCCATACAGTCTGAGAATCCTTTCCAGTTCTTCTTGCGTATAAGAATTGAGAATGTCTGCTGCAGTCGTTTTCCCCTGCACGTTCATTCGCATATCGAGCGGTGCGCTCCAGCGGAATGAAAAACCGCGTTGCGCTGTATCGAATTGGTGTGACGACACTCCAAGGTCGGCCAGGATGCCGTCAAACCCCTCCCCGTCCGTCTCCAGCAGGGAGTAATTGTGTATGAATCTGAAATTGTTGCGTATGAGTTCGAAGCGCGGGTCGTCGATGGCGTTGGCCTGTGCGTCCGCATCCCTGTCGAAGGCGATGAGCCTGCCTTTTCCGGATAAGGCGCCGAGAATGGCGCGGCTGTGGCCCCCGCCGCCGAAAGTCGCGTCAGCGTAGGTGCCGTCCGGGTCGGAAACAAGGTTCCGGATGCTCTCTTCGAGGAGTACGGGATTGTGATATTCGCTCATTGCCTTCTACCTGTTTTCAGGCAGTTTCCCGGCAATGGCAATGTATTCTTCAGCAGGCAGATTGGAGGATTCGAACGTTTCCTTGTCCCAAATCTCGATCATGAGATCATTGCCGGAGAAAACCACTTCCCGTTTAGCGCCGATCGAATCGAGGAGGTCCCTGGCGACGAGAATTCTTCCGAATCTCGGGTCCGGTTCCACAATCTGGCGGTTACGCATATATTCTCTCCAGAAATTTGCGTGATCCTTATTGAAGAAATTGAGTTTTGACTTTACTTCTTCAGACTGCTTTTCCCATTCTTTAACGGTGAACATCTGAAGACAAGGCTGGAAAAGGTCCTTTTTGATGACAAACCTCATATCACCATTCACCGGCATCATAGACTTCAGGGCGGCAGGCAGCACGAGGCGTCCTCTGTCGTCTATTTTTGAAGTGTATGAGCCGATGAACATGGTCATATTTTTCTTATACGCAAGTGCGACAAAGGTAGGAAAATTTTCAAGAAATTATTCCATTTTCTTCCATTTTTTTACATTTTTTTCCCGGAACGTCCCGGATGCACAAAAAACCGGCGGCAAAATCATTGACTTTACCGCCGGGGCCTTGAGAAGGGTGCGATGTGGGGCTCGAACCCACGACAACTGGAACCACAATCCAGTGCTCTACCAACTGAACTAATCGCACCATTTCAGTTGAGGGACTGCAAAGGTACAAATATTTTTGAACTTTCAAATTATTTTAGACCCTCGCGACCTTCTCGTCCGCAAAAGAGTAGTAGCAGTCATCGCATACGATAACGTGGTCCAGCAGCGTCAGACCGCAGCTCAGCGCCGCCTGCATCACGTCCTTGGTCGCGGAGATGTCCGCTTTGGAAGGGTGCGGGTCGCCTCCTGGGTGGTTGTGGACGATGATGAAGGAACGCGCCCTGAAATTCAGGCATATCTGCATCACTTCTCCCGGCGTCAGGTCGGTGCTGTGGACGCCTCCGTTCGAGATTTTCCTCGTGCCCATCACCCTGTTGGACGAATCCAGCAGCACAATGTGGCATTCTTCGTGCCTCAGTCCCTTCATCCTCGGAACCATCATCCCCGCGACCGCGGCGGCATCCCGGATTGTCGTCCTTTCCCCGACGGATTCCGACAGGAAGCGCCGTGCCAGTTCGAAGCAGGCGGCCAGCGTGCAGGCTTTTTCGCGTCCTATCCCCTTGATGGATCGCAGTTGGTGTATGTCCATCCCCGACAGCCTCGACAGGGAGCCGTCGCATTCCGAGAGGATGCCGCGTGCGATGTCGATGGCGTTGCATTGCGCCGTCCCGGTTCTGATGAGGATGGAAAGAAGTTCTCCGGTGGAGAGGGTGGCCGGCCCGAAGGAAAGCAGCCTTTCGCGCGGGCGCTCGGCCTCGCAGATGTCTTTGATTTTCATAGCAAGTTTTTTCCCGCAGGGACTGCCAAAAATATGCCAGAAAAAATTTCCTATATTTGCAGCCGTATGACGAATCAGCACACCTGTTGCGGGATGCAGGAGTTCAGGCGCGCGCTCAAGGCGCACGGACTCAAGGCGACGTCCCAGCGCATCACCGTCCACGAGGCGATGATGAACCTCGGCCACGCCTGCGCGGACGACGTGTGCAGATACCTTGGGGACTGCAAGGACAGGATTACCGTCGCTTCAGTGTACAACATTCTGGCAGGCCTGGCGGAATGCGGCATCTATCGCAGCCGCCTGAGCTCGAACAACAAGATGTATTTCGACGTGGACCCCGCTCCGCACATCCATCTGTACGATAAGGTCAACCATTCATATATGGACGTGACGGACGACGAGTTCCTTTCCGAAATCCGTGAGCATTTCCGCCACCGCCGGTTCAAGGGCTACAAGGTCAGCGACGTGGAGGTGCAGATAGTCTGCCACCCGACCCGCAGGAAGTGATCAGGGCCCAG
>JAKSJY010000024.1 GCA_024402025.1 Bacteroidales bacterium | reverse complement strand
ACCATGGCATAAGGCGGAATATCCTTGTTGACCTTGCTGCCTCCGCCGACCATGGCGTGCTTGCCGATGTGGGTGAACTGATGGACCACGGTGTTTCCTCCGAGGATAGCCCAGTCGTCGACATCCGTCTCACCTGCAATACCGACGTAGGAAACAAGTATGCAGTGATTGCCGACGCGGCAGTCGTGCGCAACGTGGACATAAGACATAATGAGGGTGTCGCTTCCGATTTTGGTAACGCCCTTTCCGCTCGCGGCGGTACCGCGGTTCACGGTGGCGCACTCGCGGATGTTGACCCTGTCGCCTATTTCCACGTAGGTGATTTCACCGTCGAATTTCAAGTCCTGCGGAACGGCTCCGATAACCGCACCGGGAAACACGTTGCAGTCCTTCCCCATCTTGACATAGGAGAAAATGGTCGCATGGGGATAAATCTTGCAGCCGTCACCGATTTCGACATTGTCGTCGATAAAAGCGTAGGGTCCGACTTCTACGTTCTGCCCGAGCTTTGCTCCGGGATGTACGGTTGCCAAAGGATGGATGTTTGCCATATCAAATAAGTTTTACAGCTTTTGTATTGATTGTATGGCCAGGTTTGTACGCGCTGATCTTCGCCTTGAGGAAGCCTCCTGCAAGACGCATATCGCCTATGAGGTCAAGCAGTTTGTGCCTGCCGCATTCATTTTCAAAAAACAGTTCCACGTTGCTTAGATATCCCTTGGATGTGACGGATGTGTCCGGAGCATTGAAAAGATGCTTCAGGCGCTCTATCTGGTCCGGGGACACGTGATGCTCCACGACAATTATGGCATTGTCGATGTCGCCGCCCTTCACAAGTCCGAGCGATGCAAGATACTCCAGTTCATGGAAGAAACAGAAAGTGCGGCAGGGGGCAATCTGAGTCGTGAAATCTACAGTTTCGTCCCAATGCGCCGACTGAACGCCAAGCACTTTCGAATTGAAATCCACTATGATGTCGTACGAGAACTCCTCTGCGGGAGAAATCTTCACGAAGGAACCGGTCTTCGGGTCGGAGCACACTATTTCGCGGGGAACGGTAATGTAGTGCCTGTCCTCCTCCTGCTCGACAAGCCCGCCGGCGCCTATGGTATCTATGTAAGGTTTTGCACTTCCGTCGAGGATAGGAACTTCCACACCGTCCAGTTCGACAATGGCATTGTCAACACCAAGTCCGGTAAGAGCGGCAAGAAGATGCTCGATGGTAACGACAGTGATATCTCCGGGAGCGGAAATCGTTGTACTGCGGGTAGTCGAAAGCACGTTGTCCGCGAGTGCATCCACGAATGCATTCTCCCCCAGGTCCACCCTGTGAAAACGGATGCCGGTATTGACGGGGGCCGGCTTTACAGTCATATGGATATGGCCGCCCGTATGAAGGCCCTTGCCTTCGTACGAATAGTTTTTTCTTAGAGTACGTTGCTTCATAAGCGGCACAAATATACGCAAAATTCCTTATTCGTCAGCACCCGCCTTGAATTTGGCGTATGCCCTGAGGTATTTTGTCTTGTCGAATGCCGGATTTCCGTACAGTTGCTCACCTTCTTTCCTGACATTTCCGATGATGGCGGATTTGGCCCCTACCATAGTTCCGTCAGCGATGCTGATATGTCCTGAAATACCCACCTGACCACCCAGAATAACGTTTTTTCCAATATGAGCAGACCCCGCGATACCGGTCTGGGCCGCCATCGCGGTATTCTTTCCGACAACTACGTTGTGCGCTATCTGGCAAAGATTGTCTATCCTGACTCCGTCCTCGATGATTGTGGATTCCATAGGAGCCTTGTCGATAGTCGTGTTGGAGCCTATTTCCACGTCATTGCCTATTATCACGTTGCCGACGTGCTCTATCTTCTCCCAACTGCCGTCTTCTCTCCTCGCATTGCCGAAGCCGTCATCACCTATGATGCAGCCTGCGTGCAGGATCACCCTGTCGCCGACCACCATCCCCGGGAAGATATGGACTCCGGGATAGATGATGCAGTTGCGGCCAATCTTCGTACCGGCGCCGATGGTGACATTGTCGCAGATTCTGGTGCATTCGCCTATGCTGACCTTCCTACCGATTTTCACGAAATCGCCTATCCATACTCTGCGCCCGATTCTTGCACCCGGTGCAATCAGGCAGAGCCCGCGGTGCGCGCGGTACTTTTTCCCCTGATCGGCTATGTATTTGAGCAGGTCTGCCAATGCGGCATAGGCGTCATTGACACGCACCATCGTCGGCGCAACCTCCTGCCTGGGGGTGAAGTCCTTGTTTACCAGAAGGACGGACGCCTTGCTTGAATACACATACTGCTCGTATTTCGGGTTCGCATAAAAGCACAGATTGCCGGGCTTTCCGTGCTCTATCTTCGCGAAGTTCTTCGCCACCGCCTCAGGGTTACCCTCGACGGTTCCACCCAGAATGTCAGCCAGTTCCTTTGCAGTAAATTCCATATCTAAAATCTCCAGCCGAGTGTCAGCAACACATTGAACAAGTTACTTCCATTGAGAATCGAAGGCGACTTGAAATTCTCAACCGCTTCATATTTCTTTTCCGAAGCGTCATACTGCCAATTCGAATAATTCCCGTAGGGCGAGAACACAGTTTCGGGACGCAAGGTGCATTTTACCGCCAAATCGGCGAAGAATGCGCCCGCCGTTTTGAAACCCAATCCTCCGGATATGCTGTGAACGGCCTCTCCGCAGTATTTCAAATCGTAGAACTGTTTTCTGCCAAGGAAATAGTCATCACTCGCCATATAGTTCCCATAATAGACTTCCTCTCCGTCCGGGCCAATACCGTATTTTTCAGGACTTGTAATCATGGAATAACCTGCACGGACGCAGAATCCCATAGGCAGATTGAGTTCTCCGCCGATTCTCAAGGAATGGGAAACCCCGCTGAAGGTGGACATTGCCGTATTTACCATACCGAAATTGCCGATGCCACCGGTCTCGTAATCAGAGAATCTCATAACCGAGTAATCGTTCAGTTCGTAGTCCACACTGAGAAGTCCGAAATGTCCGAAAACGTATGAAGCACCGAAGTTTGCCTCGAAAGGAGACCTGAAGTTATAGCAGTACTCCCCTGTCAGGCTGCTTCCGGAATACGAACTTCCATTCATATATGCCACGTTTCCACTGTGATCCCAGGTTTCGACGACCGAATATGCCGTAGGAGTCTTGACGGCCGCTCCGAGCCGGAGTCCGCAATCCAGCACACCTATTGCACCAATTTTCGCATAGATTCCGGTAATGTCGGCCGAATACGAATACTGGTAGGCGGCATTGCTGAAGAAAGTGTTGACCTTGGATCCGTCACTGTATGTGAACTCCACTGGAAAGAGGTCCGGATTTACGGAAACCTCCCTGGTTGTCTCGACATTGGTATAGGTCTGCAAAGGCATACCCATAGTGAAACCTATGTAGAGATTGTGATTGAAATCGAAGGCGAAGTTGAACAGCAGGTCGTTGGTGGTCCCGAACTTCGCGACGCTAACTTCCTGACTCAGACTGCCGGGAATATAGTGCGAATACTGTCCGGAAGAGGGACTGTAAGTAAGCAGTTCAGTGCATCCGAGATACTGGTTATTGGACCCGAATGAACCGATTTGTCCCATCCTGTAGGCCATTATGGCATCCCCGTAATTGTTAAGGCTCGAGTTGTTGCACGCTCCGTCAGCCGCAAAGTCCTCGGAAGAAAGCCCCGTACTGGATGCTGCAATCTCGGCGAATTTTGAAGACCTGTCACTGAATCCGCCGGCAAGGCTGGAATAATTGTGATCGCCGGTCGAAGTGGAGACGAAAGAGAACACGAACGCTTTCATCGGAGACGAAGAGTAGTTGTCATACCTGAGGCTGACACCGACATTGGGAACCTGGAATCTTGTGGAAGATTTTCCGGAATATTCTCCGTAACTGTCGTATCCTCCGGGACAGAAAGCCGATTTGGTAGATGAGATGCTCAGCCCCGGAGTGATCGAGAACTGGGAATACGCAGCGACCGCGGATCCCGCAGGATTGATGCCCACCGTGCCGAGGTCACCTCCGATAGAGGTAACGGCATTGGAAAGGGCGGCGCTGTATGCCGTTCCAACATAGTTCGTACTGCTGAAAGTGTATGCGTCATACATGGACTGGGCTGAAAGGCCCAGACATAATGACATCAATGCTGCAATTGTCGTTATCCTTTTCATAAGACTGTTTCTTTAAATGATCATCACCTGCGGCCACCTGTACTTCCTCCGCCATACGAGCCGCCCGAAGAATGCGAGCCTCCGAACGAACCTCCCGAACGCATTCCCCCGCCGTATGAACCGCTTGAAGGAGCGGGGCTGTAGCTACGTGAAGGACTGCTGTATGAAGAGCTGCGTGACGGACTGCTGTTGTATGAGGAACTGCGGGCCGGACTGCTATATGAGGAGCTGCGAGCCGGGCTGTCATAGCGGGTTCCGCGTGAAGTGCTGCCGGAACTGCCGGAACGCATTCCGGAATTCGGGATGGCAACCGTACTGCCTGACGTCCGGGGTGCTGCAATCGTAGGAGTCCTCTGTGGTATGGAGTTTGCCCTGCCGCCATACATCGAACCGGAAGTACCTCCGGAAACATATCCTCCCATCCCCGAAGATGGTCTGGAATACGTACCGCCTCCGACGCGGTTGCCTCTGGGGCCGTAAACTACGTTAGGATTCCTGTATGAATGACCTGGATAATAGCCGGGATAATAGCCGGGATAATACCACGGGTCGTACCACGGATAGTGCCATCCTCCGTACCAGGGATAGTTCCAGTAGCCGTACCAAGGATAATACCACGGGTCATACCAGAAAGGATCCCACCAGAGGCTGCCGGCAACGGACCATCCGATACCGAACCCGATTCCCCACCAGGGACTCTCAATTATATTGACCTGATTGGCTACAATCACAAGGCTGTCCGGGGCGGCATTCTTGTTCTGTATGTTTTCCGCAGCCATTCTTTTGAAATCATCCTCGGAATAAATCCTGGCTACGGGCGTCTCCCGGACCGGCTTGTTATAGATTCCGTCCTGGTATTGACTATACTGTGGCCACTGGTATGCCGTACCGCAAGAAACTGCAAGGAAGGCAGCGGCCGATAAAATGAACAGACTGCGTTTCATGGTGGTTTCTCCTATAATAAAACTTTTGTATCTTTGTACCGCAAGAATTATGCCACACTGGCATTTGCTTGCATATTGCAATATTAACCAAATTTCATCAAAGATACAAGCAATGGCAAAAGAACTGACCCCACGCAGTGAAAACTATTCGCAGTGGTACAATGAACTCGTAGTGAAGGCCGACCTGGCAGAACAATCCGCAGTACGCGGCTGTATGGTCATCAAACCTTACGGTTATGCCATCTGGGAGAAGATGCAGAGCATATTGGATGCCGAATTCAAGAAGACGGGCGTACAGAACGCATACTTTCCGTTGTTCATCCCGAAGTCGTTCTTCAGCCGCGAAGCGGAGCACGTCGCCGGATTCGCCAAGGAATGTGCGGTAGTAACTCACCATCGCCTGATGAACGATCCCGACGGCAAAGGCGTGGTAGTGGACCCTGAAGCCAAACTCGAAGAGGAGCTTATCGTCCGTCCGACATCGGAGACAATCATATGGAGCGTTTACAAGAACTGGATAAAATCCTGGAGGGACCTGCCGATCCTGTGCAACCAGTGGTGCAATGTGGTAAGATGGGAAATGCGCACAAGACCCTTCCTCCGTACGGCGGAATTTCTCTGGCAGGAAGGCCACACGGCCCACGCCACCGCACAGGAAGCTGAAGCGAAGGCCAATGAGATGGTGAAGGTCTATGCGGACTTCGCACGCAACACCCTTGCCCTTCCCGTGATTGTCGGACACAAGAGCCCCAACGAGAGGTTTGCCGGAGCGCTGGACACGCTCACGATAGAAGCTATGATGCAGGACGGAAAGGCCCTGCAGGCGGGAACTTCGCATTTCCTCGGACAGAACTTCGCAAAGAGTTTCGACGTGCAGTATGCCGACAATGAAGGCAAACTCCAGTACGTATGGGCAACATCCTGGGGTGTGAGCACCCGTCTGATGGGCGCACTTATCATGGCCCATTCGGATGACAACGGACTGGTGCTTCCCCCGAAGCTTGCCCCGATCCAGGTTGTCCTCGTACCTATCTACAAGACCGAAGAGGAGTTCAACGCAGTTGCACTCAAGCTCAATGCCATCAAATCCGAACTCGAAGCCAAGGGCATCAGCGTGAAACTCGACGACCGCGACACAGTACGTCCAGGATTCAAATTCGCCGAATGGGAGATGAAGGGTGTGCCTGTCCGCATCGCTCTGGGAGCAAGAGACCTCGAGGCCGGAACGGTCGAGGTCGCAAGGAGGGATACACTGACAAAGGAGACAATGCCTATTGATGGAGTCTGCGACCACATTGAGAGTCTTCTTGGTGAAATCCAGGACAACATCTACAAAAAGGCTTTCGATTTCCGTGCGGCCAATATACGCAAATGCGATTCCTGGGAAGAATTCAAGACCGAGATCCAGAAGGGAGGCTTCCTCCTCTGCCACTGGGACGGAACCGCAGAAACCGAACAGGCAATCAAGGATGAGACCAAGGCAACCATCAGATGCATTCCCGTAGATACCTGCGTATGCGAAGAAGAAGGCAAGGACATCTATTCCGGGAAACCCAGCCACGGCCGCGTCGTATTTGCAATTTCCTACTAAAGAAACGGATATGAAAAGAATTGTCCTTACAATAGCC
Organism: Bacteroidales bacterium; assembly: GCA_024402025.1. GTDB lineage: Bacteria > Bacteroidota > Bacteroidia > Bacteroidales > UBA932 > Cryptobacteroides. Next base: position 12,395 of record JAKSJY010000024.1, on the reverse strand, counting down.
GCCCTGGCATTCGCGGTTTGCGGACTCGATGCCCAAGTCAGCGCCGAGCAGGTCGCAATGGATGCGGCGAAAGCGATGAGCGAAACCCCCGATGTAAAACAGGAGGTTGCAAAACCTGATTACTGGAAGGAGTCCTTCGTGGTTGACCTCGGTGTAAACACGACCCAACTCTCGAACTGGGCTGCCGGAGGATACAACACACTCTCCCTCAAGGGAGCAGTGGACGCAAAAGCCAACTATGCGAAGGACCTGATGTCCTGGAACAACAGAATCCAGATGGACTTCGGATTCTTCCTTTCGGACGAAAAACCCGGACTTCTGCAGAAAAATGCAGACCGTATGTATCTTGAAAGCAAATGGGCATACAAGACCTCATCCAAGTCAAAATTCAGCTATGCCGCATCCTTCGACTTCAAGTCGCAGTTCTCCGACACCAAGGACAAATACGAAAAGATTGACGACAAGTGGGACGGGACATTGAAGTCCGGACTGCTTTCCCCCGCATACACCAACATCGCGCTTGGTATTGACTGGGTCCCCAACGAGTGGTTCAACATGTCCGTATCCCCTCTTACGGGAGGTTTCACAATCTGTACGAATCCGATTCTCCGGGCCACATACGGTATGCCCCTCATTGCCGAAGGAGGAAGCGAATACAAGAACGCCCTGTTCCAGTTCGGTGCCCAGATGAAGGCGAACTTCAAAGTCGTGATAAACAACGTCTTCAAGTATGAAACACAGGCTATCGTATTCACGGACTACCTCGCCGAACCCTACTTCCGTATCAACTGGGACAACTCGATCGACTGGCAACTTTCCAAACTGATCAAGCTTTCATTCAAGACCTGGATGATCTACGACCCCAACGTGACCATCAACGGCGAGAAGCGGCTCCAGTTCAAGGACTTCCTTACCCTCAACTTCACGTATACAATCGCCGGCAAATAATGAGAATACTGCTTGCAGTAAGCGGTGGCATTGATTCAATGTACCTTCTTGAAAGAGCTTCCGACCTGATGCCGGGAGCTTCTTTTGGCATCGCTCACTGCAATTTCTCCCTGCGCGGGAAAGAGTCGGACGGAGACGAGGATTTCGTCAGAAAGGCAGCGCAGGAAAAGGGCATCCCCTTCCATACGGTAAGGTTCGACACTGAAGGCTACAGCGCCGAAAACGGCATAAGCATCGAAATGGCAGCCCGCGACCTCAGGTACGGATGGTTCGGGAAAATATGCTCTGAAAACGGCTATGATGCCGTAGCTGTTGCGCACAATGCCGACGACAACGCGGAGACGCTGCTGCTCAACATCCTGCGGGGATGCGGCACAAGGGGGCTGTGCGGAATGCAGAAGGAAACGGTGCGCGACTCCCTGAAGATACTGCGCCCTATGCTTGATATCGGAAGGGGCGAGATTCTGGACTGGATGGAAACCAACGGCAGAAAGTGGCGGGAAGACAGCACGAACGCGGAAGACGGGCACAGGCGCAACATCCTGAGGCACAAGGTCATTCCTATAATGAAGGAGCTCAACCCGGATTTGCTGAATACGCTTCGCAGGGAGATGGGACGATGGAAAGAGGTGGACGGAATTGCGGCAAGGTATTTTCGTGAGAAGGCCGGAAAGGTGACGGAGGACGGAAAGAGAATCTCGACGGAAGCGCTTCTCGGACTTGAGAACTGGAAATACATACTGTGGCGTCTGCTGGAAAAGTGCAATTTCTCGGCGCAGACTTTCGATGCGCTATGTACCCTTCTCGAAAGCGGAAGAACCATAAGCGGAAAGACCTTCGAAACCCCCACTCACATCGTGGAGACGGAGACGGGATTTCTGAGCGTCCGCGAAAGGACTCAGGAAGAAAAAGCCCCCGATCCGATGGAAATAGCGGGCCCGGGGACTATCAGGTTCGGAAAGCACAGCCTTGTCGTCAAACTGCTGCGCAGGGATGCGCTTGAATCCGTAAAGGCGCCCGCGGGGACCGTTTACTTCGACCGTAAGAAGGCAGACTTCCCGTTGAAACTCCGCCAATGGAGGGATGGCGACAGAATCTGCCCCATCGGAATGAAAGGAAGCAAGAAGCTATCCGACATCTACGGAGAAGCCGGACTGAGCCGTGAGGAAAAGGCCGGGAGCATCGTGATCGAGAACTCCGGAAAAGTCATATGCGCATTTCCCCTGCGCACAGACAAAAGTGTCCGAATCAAAGATCCGGACACTTCAGAAGTCATTTCAATCAGCGAATTGTAAGCTGGAAAGGAAGTCTCGCGAAAGCAGTCTCGCATTTTCCCTTCTGCCAGTTGTCATACCAGTGGTTGAACGCGGAGTTGATCGAATAGTCATTGTCCTGAGTCTGGCTGAACAAAAGCGACAACTGCTCGGTAAGGGTGAGCTGGCGCGGGTACTCATCTATATAACAACTCTTGACATCCTCGAAGCCGGCAGCAAGTGCCGCATAGGCAAGGGCGTCCTCGAGTGAGCCCATCTCATCGACAAGGCCTATTTTCAACGCATCCGTACCTATCCATACACGCCCCTGTGCGATGCCGTCGACGTATCCTTCATCAAGCGAGCGGCCTTCCGCGACAGCGGAGACGAACTTGTCATAAATATTCTCGATGCTGCGCTGCATATAGGCATATTCATCCTTGTCGAGGGGACGCATCAGGGTCCACATATCTCCGTGCCTGTTCGAGGAGACGGACTCCACTCCTATCTTGAGTTTGCCCTTGACGGCAACCGAAAAATCGGGAACCAATCCGAACACGCCGATGGAGCCGGTAATGGTAGTGGGGTCGCAATAGATCTTGTCGGCGTTGTTGGAAATCCAGTATCCGCCGGAAGCGGCATAATCGCCGTAGGATGCAACGAGAGGCTTCACAGCCTTGAGCTTGTCAAGTTCGGACTTGATTTTTTCGGAAGCCACGACGCTTCCGCCGGGAGAATTGACGCGAAGGACGACCGCCTTGATGGTGGAGTCCCTGCGGACAGTCTCGACTATGCTTGCAAACCTGTCGCCATCCACATTCTGAAGATCCAGGCCGTCGACGATTTCACCATTTGCATAAATGACAGCTATCTTGTTCCTGCTGCGGAAGTTCGAAGTGGACTTTGCCTTTACATAATCCGCGAAAGGAATCATGCTCACCTCATCGAACGAGTCCTTGCCGGCCATCACGGCGAGTTTGTCCTCAAGGCCTTCCCTGTCGAGAAGTTCATCGGCAAGGCCGTACTCCAGAAAGTCCGAAGGCAGGCACAGGCGAAGGCCGTCTATCGCCGCATTCAGTTTTTCAACGCTGATTCCGCGACTTTCCGCAATCTGGACGGAAAAGGTATTCCAGATACCATCGATATAAGCTTTGGTCTGCTCGTAGTTTTCAGGGCTGGAGGAGTTGCGAACGTACATTTCCCCGGCTGATTTGTATTTTCCGTGCCTGATGAGCTGGATTCTGATGCCCAGTTCATCCAGCAGGTCCTTGAGGAAAAGCATCCTTCCGGAAATGCCGTTGAACATAGGGTTTCCGCCCTGGTACGAACCGAGGTACACCTTGTCCGCGACGGATGCAAGGTAATAGTTGCCGGTAGTTACGTTCTCGAGATATGCTATCACCGGTTTCCCGCTGGCGCGGAACTTACCGATGGCATTGCGGAATTCCACGATGGAAGCGATGCCGAGGGATGCCCCTTCCGGCTTGAGATAGATGCATTTGACACCATTGTCGGAAGCCGCATACTCGATGGCGTTGACCGACTGGCGCAAACCAAGAGGGACCGGCATATCCGCATTTCCGAAAGCCTGGAGGTTGATGGTTTCCACAGCCTGCTCCTCAACCATTATCTTTGACATATCTATCTTCAGGATGCCTTCGGCAGGGACGGAAGGCGTTTTCTCGGACGAAGCCGAGCCGGCGATGGAAGCAAAGATCAGAATTGTGACAAAGTTTGCCAGGATTATACCTACGATAACCGCCAGCACTATTTTGAAAAACTTCTTCATACCGCAAATGTAGCAAAAAATGGCTATATTTGTCATTCGACAAAAATATTGAACCATGGTTATCAGCAAGCCGTCCATACCAAAGGGAACACGAGATTTCGGGCCAGTGGAAATGGCCCGTCGCAACTATATCTTCGACACTATCCGCAGCGTTTTCAAATCCTTCGGGTACTCTCAGATCGAGACGCCCGCAATGGAGAACCTGTCCACGCTGATGGGCAAGTACGGAGACGAAGGGGACAAGCTCCTTTTCCGCATCCTGAATTCCGGTGACGCGTTCGCGGACATCGACCCCGAAAAACCGATAGCGTCCCAGGTATGTGAAAAAGGTTTGAGATATGACCTGACCGTTCCTTTCGCAAGGTTCGTGGTACAGCACCAGGCAGAAATAAGCTTTCCTTTCAAGCGTTTCCAGATTCAGCCGGTATGGCGTGCCGACCGCCCGCAGAAAGGGCGTTACCGCGAATTCTACCAGTGCGACGTGGATGCCATCGGCTCGAAAAGCCAGATGTGCGAGACCGAACTCGTTCAGATAGTCGACAACGTATTCGGGAAGCTGGGAGTAAGGGTGGCGATGAAAATCAACAACCGCAAGGTCCTCTCCGGACTTGCTGAAATCTGCGGTTTCCCCGACAAGGTCGTGGATATTACAGTAGCCATCGACAAACTGGACAAGATAGGTCTTGACGCCGTAAAGGAGGAAATGAAGGCCAAGGGACTCAGCGAAGAGGCGGTGGCGATGCTCGAGCCGGTGCTGACCCTCGAGGGCGGCAACGAAGAAAAAATCGCGACCATGCGTACTCTGATGGCCGGAAGCGAGACCGGTCTGCAGGGACTTGACGAGCTTGAGGAACTTTTCGGATTCATCAAGGCCGCCGGAGTCGCAATCCCCTGCGAAATCGACCTCTCCCTCGCCCGCGGACTCAACTATTATACCGGGGCCATCTTCGAAGTCAAGGCTCTCGATTTCGAAATCGGTTCCATCTGCGGAGGCGGCCGCTATGACAACCTTACCGGAATATTCGGCCTCAAGGATATGTCAGGAGTGGGGGTCAGCTTCGGTGCCGACCGCATCTACGATGTACTTACCGGCTTGGAAGCATTCCCCGACGGACTTGGTTCAAGTTCGAAGATCCTTTTTGCGAACATGGGTGCAGGCGAAGCCGCATACGTAATGCCCGTCGCTTCCGAATTGAGAAAACAGGGCATACCCGTAGAGATATACCCTGAATCGTCAAAACTCAAGAAACAGTTCGACTACGCTGACAGGAAGGGCATCCCCTTCATCTCCATCTGCGGAACGTCCGAGATGGAAGCCTCCACCGTCCAGATAAAGAACCTCTCCACCGGAGAGCAGAAGAGTTTCGCAAGTGGCGACATGAAGTCCATTTGCGACTTCGTCGCCGGAAACTGATTCCTATAAAGCGCGGTACTTCTTTCCGTATTCGAGCTGCTGTGCGATGAAATCCGTGCAGCAGACAACTTCGTAGTCCACAATCTCACCGTCCTTGCAGACAGGGACGATATCCGGATTGATGAATCCTCCGTAAGGCTTGAGACCAAGGGCGCTGTAGCGTTCCAGCACTTCCTTGTGCAACTGCGGGTCAATATTGACAGCGTATTTCTCGACAAGCGCCTTGCCCGCTTCGAAATCACCCTCTGACTTGATTCTCTGAATCTCGGCGAGAAGTTGGGCAAACAGGCCTTTGAGGGCTTCGAAATCGCGGACGACGAAATAAGTCTTTCCGTCACGCACTTTCCTTTCGATGACATCGACTCCCTTCGCTCCGTTTCCAAGTCCGTGCTCGTAGCACCACTGGGCGATGAGCTTGCGGTCCTGCATATGGGCCTCGGTATTCTGACGGCCGAATTCGACGCGGTTGAACTGAACCATTATGCCATTCCGGATAAACGATGAGTACTCGGCTTTGTAGCAGTCGGCCGAAGGCATGATGCCAAGTTCCACAAGTTTGGGATCGGCCGAATAGTAAAGCCCGAACAGATCGGCACGGGCCTCCTCCAGAGTGGATGAATATTCACCCATCGCAGTGGAGCTCACTCCGGGAAGAAGCTGGCCTGAACCGTGTCCCAGACACTCGTGTAGGTCGGTGTGGATATCGGAAGCATAAGCTCCGTACTGTTTGTCCATATCTATCTCCTTCTTGTCATATGCAAACTCTCCGAGAACGCTCGAAGGCTGCTCCAGCGCAGAGAGGTTGTATGCCTCGGTGATGTTGGCGATGGTGACCGACTTGGAGCCGTGGTCGCGCCTGATCCAGTCTGCATTCGGCAGATTGATGCCTATCGGGGTGGAAGGATATGTGTCACCCATCAGGCAGACGGCGTTGATGACCTTGGCGGAAACTCCCTTGACACACGGTTTGCGGAATCTGGGGTCGATCGGGGAATTGTCCTCGAACCACTGCGCGTTGGCGCTGAGAATGGCGGAACGCTCGGAAGCCTTGGCATCCTTGATGTTCACGTGGCCTTCCCAAGCACCCTTGCGCCCCAACGGGTCGTTGTAATCCTCGATGAAACCGTTCACGTAGTCGACAACCCCGGCGGTGTCGCGCAGCCACTGGATATTGAACTCGTCCCAGACCTTCAGGTCTCCGGTACGGTAGAACTCCACCAGCAGGGCAAGAGCCTTCTTCTGCTCGTCGTTCTCCGCCACCTGCGCGGCCAACTCAAGTTCCCCGCATATCTTGTCGATTGCGGCGCCATATATCCCTCCTGACTTCCAGGGAAGTTCGACGACTTTGCCTCCGCGCTTGACGACCTTCGTGTTCAGGCCGTACGCAACCGGGCAGGGGTCATCATTCCTGATGATGGAGGCATAGTATTTCTCCACCTCGGAACGGGTTACGCCCTCGTAGAAATTGACGGAAGAATTCCCGACGATGTCGCCCTCGGCGGAAGTGCAACGACGCTGGAGATAAAGTTCCCTGCTGAATACGTAGGGCAGAAGGACTTCCTTAGCTTCGGACAGGCCGACATCATCCAGGAGGGATGCGAAATATTCCTCACTGCATCCGGGATAGAATTTATCCTCCGCGTAATGGTGATGGATTCCGTTGGCGAAGAAAACCCTCTTGGCATAGTCCATGAACGCGTTGAAGTCTTCGCACTGCCTGTCTCCGGCATAGTTCCCGATGATATCTTCGATGGCGTGTCTTAGTTCGAGATTGTGGGCGCAGTTCTGGTCCCAGTAGATGTCGCGTCCCCATTTTGCGGCTTCGCACAGATGATATGCGTAGGCTTTCTGTTGGAGAGTGAGTCCGTCCCATCCTGGGACGTCATATCTGATTACCTTCACGTCGGCGAATTTGTCGACCGTATATTCGGGTGCGGAAGGCTTGCATCCAACCGCAAGAAGCGAAGCTCCGATAAATGCTGCCATTATCTTTTTCATATTGTATGGAATTTTCAAATGACAAATGTAGGCATTTATTTCGTATATTAGCGGCCATGAAAGCCAAAGACAAGTCCTTTTCTTCCAGGTTAAGTTCGAACATCGTTCTTGCAACCTCGATCATCTTCATCATCGCGCTCGGAATCGTAGCCGTATCCTCATACGTGATTATCTCGGAGCAGGCCAAGAATTACGCGATGGAAACGCTCCAGAAGACCATTCTTGAAGTGGAATCAAGGATGAATGTGGTTGAGACCAATATCCACGGAGCCCAGTGGCTGATAAGGGAAAAATACAAGGATGAGGATTATCTCTACCATATAACAACCAAACTCGTCCAGGAAAGTCCCAATGTGGTCGGGAGTGCAGTTGCGTTCAAGGACGGTTTCTACAAGGGACGCCATTTCTTCTCCCCTTATTCCTACAAGACCAAAGAAGGGGAAATCGGGACCAAGCAGTTGGGCAACGAAGACTACGATTACTTCGATATGGACTGGTTCCGCATTCCGTTCGAGACGGGGAAACCTTACTGGACCGACCCGTACTTCGACGAAGGAGGAGCCGACATCCTGATGTGCACATACAGCTATCCGGCATTCAACGAAGATGGCGAGGTGGTCGCCGTCATCACGGCGGACATAACCCTGGAGTGGATTTCCCGGATTATCCGGGGCATACATCCCTACGAGCATTCGGCGATTGTGATGCTCACGAAGGATGGCACCTACATAGGTCAGGACAAGGCCGGAATCAACATCTCGGAACTTCCTACATACTATGACGAGAACAAGGAACTGATGAGAAAGGAGATGCTCGAAGGAAAAAGCGGTTTCCAGCATTTCTACCTTTCGAAGAATCTCCCCGCATTCGGAGTCTATGCTCCGCTCGACAACGGATGGTCCGCATCGCTTATCTGCGCATACAGTGACGTACTCAAGCCTGCAACCCTTATGCAGCTCATCCTGAGCCTCATAGCACTTGTCGGACTGACCATCCTGTTCCTTATATGCTATTTCACCATACGCAAACTGACAAGACCGCTCAAAGACGTTACGGTAGCGGCCAAGGTGATAGCCGGAGGAAATTTCAAGACCGATCTGCCTCCTGTAAAATACAACGACGAAATCAAGCAGCTCAGGGACTCATTCGATGACATGCAGAAGTCTCTGGTCTCTTACATCAACAACCTCAGGGAAGCCACGGAGGCCAAGCAGAAAATCGAATCCGAGCTTGGAATCGCCAGGGGCATTCAGCTCAATATGGTACCCCACAACTTCCCCACCGAAGGTCCCGTGGACATCCACGCCGTCCTGGAACCCGCCAAAGAGGTTGGCGGAGACCTTTACGACTTCTATATGAAGGGGCACTACCTGTATTTCGTAATAGGTGACGTCTCCGGAAAGGGTGTGCCGGGGGCGATGTTCATGGCCATCACAAGAAGCGCCTTCCGCTTCATCTCCGGAATGGATCTCGGCGTAAGCGAAATCACCAAGCAGATCAACAACTTCGTGTGCAACGGGAACACCTCCGCGATGTTCGTCACGATGTTCATAGGAAAGATCGACCTTAAGACAGGCGATTTCACATATTGCAACGCCGGCCACAACCCCATCCTCATCAACAGCCGTTTCCTGCACGCGAAATCCAATCTCGCAATCGGACTTATCCAGGACTTCCCCTACGAGGAAGAGCATATGAAACTTGACGGACCGACACACCTCATCCTTTACACGGACGGAGTCACGGAAGCCGAGACCGCAGACAAGGACCAGTTCGGAGAGGAGCGTCTCGAGGGCTGGAGCAAGGGCATCGACAAGTCCATCAACGCCGAACAGGCCTGCAACAGCCTGTTGAACTCCGTAAGGGCATTCACCAACGGAGCCGAACAGAATGACGACATTACGATTATGACAATCAGCATCCAATAGCATGTTCCACTTCGTACTTACCGCAATTACCGCAATCTCACTCGGAATAACGGCTCCTGACGGAACCGAATGGCAGAATCCCGAAAACCTTTCACTGGGAAAGGAAGCCGCACACGCCTGGTTCTTTTCATTCAAGGATCTGGAAAGTGCAAGAAAAGTCCTGCCGGAAAACAGCTCGTACTGGAAGAGCCTGGATGGGGACTGGAAATTCAAGTGGTCCCCTTCCCCCGCAAAAAGGCCTGTCGGGTTCCAAGCCGTAGAATATGACGTAACCTCCTGGGACACCATCCAGGTTCCCGGAAGCTGGAACATCCAGGGTTTGCAGAAAGATGGGACGCAGAAATACGGAACCCCCATCTACGTCAACGTGAACGTCCCTTTCTGGCACGAAAAGAAAGTCGACGACTGGAAAGGCGGTGTTATGCGCACCCCTCCCACCAACTGGACGATGTTCGAGGCAAGGAATGAAATCGGATCATACAAAAGGTCTTTCACCATTCCGCAGGAATGGAAGGGAAGGGAAATATACATCGACTTCAACGGAGTGGATTCGTTCTTCTATCTCTGGATAAACGGAAAATACGTGGGGTTCTCGAAGAACTCGAGGAATCTCGCCCAGTTCGACATCACTCCTTATGTCCAGGACGGAGAAAACACGGTAGCCGTAGAAGTGTACAGGAATTCCGACGGCTCCAACCTGGAAGCGCAGGACATGTGGCGCCTTCCCGGCATTTTCAGGACTGTGGCAATCGAATCCAGGCCCAAGATCCATATCAGCGAGCTCAAGGTTACGCCTTGCGGAAACACACTCAGAGTGGAGACCTCCCTTAACGAGCCAAAGAAGCAGAAAGGCTACAGCCTCACCTACAAACTCTACGAATGTGAACTCTATTCCGATGCCAACTCCCCTGTCGCAACTTTCGCGCGTCAGGAATTCGATGATGTAATCGGTCTTCCCAACGCCAGGAAATGGAGTGCGGAAGAACCGTACAGATACGTTCTCATCGGGGAACTCACGGACTGGAAAGGCAAGGTTACGGATGTCGTTTCCTCCTATGTGGGATTCAGGGACGTTGAAATCAAGGACGTATCGGCCGAAGACGATGAATACGGTCTGGCCGGAAAATATTTCCACATCAACGGCAAATGCGTGAAACTGCGCGGAGTCAACCGCCACGAAACCGAACCTGAAAGAGGCCACGCCATAAGGCGCGAGAGCATGGTGCGAGACGTGATGCTGATGAAGCGCGCAAACATAAACCACGTGCGCAATTCCCACTACCCTGACGACCCGTACTGGTACTATCTCTGCGACAAATACGGAATCTACCTGATGGACGAGGCCAACACGGAATCGCACCACTACGGCTACGAAGAAGCATCCCTGTCGCATCCTATGGAGTGGAGAAAAGCCCACATCGACAGGATGATGGCGATGATGAAGGCCAACTACAACCACCCCTCGATCGTCATATGGAGCATGGGGAACGAGGCGGGTCCGGGAGAAAACTTCCTCGCGACCTACAACGCAGCGAAGGAATACGATCCTATGCGTCCCGTACAGTATGAGAGAAACAACGACTACTCCGATATCGGATGCCGTCAGTATCCCCCGGTGGACTGGGTACGCAATGTCGCTACCGGAAAGGCGGATGAAAAATACCCTTACCACATCAACGAATTCGCCCATTCGATGGGTAACGCCCTCGGAAATTTTGCGGATTACTGGGCCTCGATGGATTCCAACAACTATTTTATTGGAGGGTGCATATGGGACTGGGTTGACCAGAGTATGTACAACTACACATCCGACGGCACAAGGTATCTCGCATACGGCGGAGACTACGGGGACTATCCCAATGACGCGGAATTCCTGATGAACGGAGTTCTGTTCGGAGACCGCAGTCCCAAGCCCCAATACTACGAAGTCAAGAAAGTCTATCAGCCTGTATACACCTCTTTGAAGAACGGCAAGGTGGAGATATTCAACAGGCAGTATTTCTGCAGGACAAATCTCGACTGCAGATGGGAACTCGTTCTCGACGGAGACGTGATAGACAAGGGAACCTACGATATCAACTCGCTGAAACCCAGGGAAAAAAGACTGGTGGAAATACCCCCATACAGCGAGAACCACCACGGAGCGCTCTATCTGAACGTATATTTCACCCAGAAAGAAAAGACCCCCTGGGCGGACAAGGGTTATGAGGTCGCAAAGGACCAGATTCTGCTCAACGCTTCCGTAAGGAAAGGCACTGCAATGTCAGTCAAAGCAGGCGCATTGAGAGCCAAAGCGGAGAACGGACGCTACTCGGTCTGCGGTGATGACTTCCACGCCACTTTCAACACAAGGACAGCCACCCTCGACTCCTACTCCGTCAAAGGAAGGAAGATAGTCTCAGGCGGCGCATTCGAACCGGCCAGGGCCGCAATCAACAATGACGCCTGGATGATGGAGAGTTGGGAGAAGAATGAAATCTACAACCTGAAGCACAGCGCTACACTCACCAAGGTTGTCAAGGAACAGGACGGAAGCATCGAGCTTCAATTTACGACATTCGTTCACGGACAGACGGACAGCACCCTGAACTTCCGCCAGCACCAGACCTGGAGAATCGACCCGGACGGAACGCTCACGCTAAGCACGAAAAGCGAGGTTTCCAACCCGCAGTTCACGCTGGGACGCTTCGGCTTTGCATTCACCCTCCCCAAGGAATTCGACACCGCGGAATACTGCGGTCGCGGTCCGGAGGAGAACTACTGCGACAGAAAGACATCCGCTTTCGTAGGAAAGTACACACTGACCATTGATACACAGAAAACCCTTCAATACACCAAGCCTCAGGAATGCGGCAACCACGAAGAGGTGTCGACCCTCACCCTGCGCGACAAGGACGGCTACGGAATTACGATAGTCCCCGTCACCAACACCTGGGACAGGAGCGGGATGCCTGAAGCGAGGATGACCTTCTCCATCCAGTGCTGGGACCTTCGCGACATGAAGGCGGCCGGACACATATACCAGTTGCCCGAAGCGGGTGAGACAAGACTGCTGGTGAATGCGG
>JAKSJY010000023.1 GCA_024402025.1 Bacteroidales bacterium | reverse complement strand
ATCGACTGCGGCGGTCAGCCCGGCCAGGCAGGACTGATCGCCTTCATCGATTCGCTCATCCGACCTTCCAGAAAGTTCTGCGACACCCTGCCTGAATTGCGCCAGTACGACATGAAGGACACCCTGGGATGTAACGAAAGGGTTCCCGAATATACCCTGAGCCTTTTCAAGGAGAATCCTACAAGGCAGATGATAATGAACAAGGTACGCGTTTCCGAGAGAACGGCATACATCACCTTCATGTCGCAGCATGCCTGGATAGATTCGCTTTGGATAAGAGGATTCAAGGCCAACCAGATAATCACCCAGTTCAACATCCAGCAGGACAGCCTGGAAATCTGGGTCAATGACAGACGCTCCCTTCCGGACACCCTGCACCTGTACGTAAATTACAGGAAGACGGATTCGCTTGAGAACAAGACACCTTTCCTAGAGCATGTTCCCCTTTTCATTGAAGGCGCTCCGAAGAAGAAAGGCTATGTTTCAAAAAAGGACCTCAAGAAGGAAGACACAACCTGCGTATTCAAACTCGAAGTGGACCCCGCCAAATTCGAGGATGAGGGATTCAACCTGCTTTTCACCGAGCCAATAATATATGAGAACTTCGATTCCGTAAGACTCGTTTCCATCAGTCCCAAGCAGAAGGAAACCGGCGTGCCGTTCAGGGTACAGAGGGACACCCTCGATATCAAGCATTATTCCATATACCCGGACACCAAGATTCTTCCCGGGTATGAATACAGCCTCACCGTTCCCTACAAGGCTTTCCGCGGACTCAACGGATTCTACTCCGACAGCACGAAGGTCAAGGTGTCACTTCCCAAGGAGGACAACCTGAGCATGCTCACCCTCGATGTGAGCGGAGTCGACGGCAAACTGATTGTTGACCTTCTCGATGAACACGGGTCCAAGGCATTGAGGACCAAAATCATAACCTCTGACACCAAGGTGGTATTCAATTACCTGAAAGAAGGAAAATACCGGGTCAGGATCACCGAAGACAGCAACAACAACTCCATAGTCGATACGGGGTCTCTCCTCGAGCACAGACAGAGCGAGAAAGTCCGCTTCTATAAAGTTGACGACAAGGATATCATAAAGGTACCCGCCGGCAGTGAGATATCCCAGGAAATCAATGCCGCAGAATTGCGAAAGGACTGAAAAAGTGAGATTCAAGAACATCATACTGCTTTTCCCGGCTCTGCTGCTGTCATTCAGGACGACAGCATCCGTTCCACCATCGGACAGCCTTGTCACCGAATTCGACAACGAGTATCTGGACACGGTGGTCCTTAAAACGGACAAGAGCATCAACAACTACTCGATGATTGGAGTCAACTACGGCGTGACCCTTACAAGTATGACTTTCAATCCAAGTCACCAGCAGCTTCTCACCTTACACCCGAACTGCATTTCCCTTATGTACGTCCACCACGAGAAGATGTTCGACTACATCCCCTATTTCGCATTCAAGGTCGGCGTCGAGTTCAGCAAGGAGGGATATGAGTTCAAGCCTGATGTCGACACGGGCGAGACTTTCGAATTCTATCTGGAAAAATCCAGGAAAATGGAAATGGATGTGATAGGGGTTCCGATGATGGCACAGCTCCACTACGATGCAAGGAATTTCAAGGCCTTTGCAGACCTTGGAGTTTACGGGGGTTACAGACTCAATGTCAGGCGTTACGGCCCGAACGTCGAAAAGGAGTATGAAACTTCGTTCTACCCCACAGACATACGGTGGGATTACGGTCTGGAGGGCGGCGTAGGCTTCGGAATAGTATTCGCCCCCTTTGAATTCCACATTTCCGGGCATCTGCGTTACGGATGGGCGAACACTTTCCAACCGGACACCACCTATCCGGCCGGATCAAAATATGAGAACCTTAACAGGTTCTACTACAGATACGCCACTCCTTTCGACATAATGATATCCGCCGGACTCTACGTCCATCTTACCAAGAGGCACGGACGTACCACCGCGGACCTGAAACGTGAGGCAAAAGAAATTGTATATGGAACGGATGAATAGCATACCTGTCAAGATCGGAGATTCGCTTGTATTGGGCGGAAAAGAAGGAATTGCAATCCAGACAATGTGCAACACGCACACCTGCGATGAGCAGGCGACTCTCAGCCAATGCCGGAGAATGGCTGCTGCAGGATCGAAACTGATCCGCATCACCGTTCCCGGATTGCAGGATGTGCCCCACATCCGCGCCATACGGGAGGCTCTACGCTCGGAAGGAATTTGCATCCCCATTGTCGCCGACATCCATTTCAGCTCCCAGACCGCAATCGAAGTCGCCCCCTACGTGGACAAGGTAAGGATCAATCCCGGTAATTTCCATAAGGACCACGAAAAAGCACGTGAGCAGTTCGCAAGGCTTATCGAAGTCTGCAAGGCTCACGGCACCGCAATAAGGATAGGTGTCAACCACGGCTCCCTGGGAGAATACATCACAAATCTCTACGGCAACTCCCCCAAGGCGATGGCTCTTGCGGCAATGGAATGGATAGAGATGTGCGAGGATGCCGGATTCAACAGGATAGTCATATCCCTCAAGTCATCCAATACCGTCACCATGGTCAGCGCCTACCGCGCACTCGCAGAAATGATGAAGGCGAAAGACAGGATATATCCCCTTCACGTAGGAGTAACCGAGGCCGGCAACGGAGACAGCGGAAGAATCAAATCCTGCGTAGGCATCGCAACACTTCTGGAAGAAGGGATCGGCGATACGATACGTGTATCCCTTACTGAAGACCCGGTAAATGAACTGCCTGTAGCCCAATATCTTGCCTGGCGATATTCAAATGCCGGGAAACCTGTTCTAAGCAAGGATGAGGAATATATGCTGGATGCCGCCTGCACCTGGGGCCCGAAGCTGATGAACCGCACAATAGACGAAATTCCTTCCGAAGCGGGAATTAGCGAATATCTGGCAAACGAGATAATGCAAGCCGCACGAAGGAAGTTCTACAAGCCGGAATACATTGCCTGTCCCGGATGCGGCCGCACGATGTACGACCTTCAGAAAGCCTTCGAACAGGTGAAGGACGCCACCTCCGAACTCAGCGACATAGTAATCGCGGTGATGGGATGTATCGTAAACGGTCCCGGAGAGATGGCTGATGCGGATTGGGGATATGTAGGAGAAGGCGGCGGACTGGTCAGCATATACAAAAAGAACGTACCTGTTCTCAGGCACGTTCCGGAAAGTGAAGCAGCTCAGAAGCTGCTTGAATGCATCAAATCAGAGAGAAGGCAATAAGGTAGGCCACTACCAGCGGGACAGCTGTAAACGAACTGTCGAAACGGTCGTAGACCCCGCCATGGCCGGGAATTGCCGTCCCTGAATCCTTTACGCCGAACTTGCGTTTCCAAAGACTCTCCACAAGGTCTCCGGCTACTCCGGCCACGCTGGAAATAATGCCGATGGCAATGCAATGGACAATCGGAAAGTCGATCCATCCGAGAGCTTTCTCGGCAAAAGCGATTCCCGCTCCGAAAATGACGGAACCGGCAAAACCCCACCACGACTTCTTGCTTGAAATCGAGGGCGCGAGTTTTCGGGAAGTCGGTTTCTGACCCAGCAGGGTGCCGAGGGTGTAAGCTCCTACATCCGACACCATAATCATCGAGAATACGCAAAGCAGAAGAAGGCCGTCCTTTCCCTCGCATCTTCCCATAAGAAAAGTCCAGGTGCATACCGGGACGGCTATGTATGCAATTCCTGCAAATATGTATGCCATATTCTGCATATCCGAATGATCCTTCCTGAAAATCGGTGCGACCATCAGGGCAGTGACCGGAATCACCTCGAGAAGCATCATCCTTGCAGGAATGAATCCCTGAATGGCACAGAACGACAAAGCGAAAATACAAACCGCGGACAACTGCCCGAGAAACCTTTCAGCCTGCCAGACCCTGACGTCCGGACTGATGGACATAGCGAAGAACTCCCTGAGGGAGTATATGATGACCATCGCCGCCATCGCGGGGAAAGCGTGAGGCTCGACGTATATCGCCAGCACCAGCAGAGCGAAGAACAGGACTCCGGAAATGATCCTTTTAGGCAGATTCTTCATCTTTCTTCTCTTCAGGTTCAGGCTTGTCCTCAACCTCCGGTTTAACCTTGGGACCGAGTATGGCCTCCACGTCGTCGGCAAAGATGACTTCCTTGTCGAGAAGCAGGTTCGCTACTGCAAGCCATTCGTCCTTGTGCGCCGTAAGCAGTGCAAGCGTCTTGTCGTGGATTTCATTGACAATCCTTTTCACTTCCGAATCCATCATCTCGGCTGTCTTCTCGCTGTAGGGTTTGGTGAACTCGTACCCTCTGGCCCCGGTACTGTCATAGAAACTGAGATTCCCGACAGCATCGGACATTCCGTAGTACTGTACCATACCGTATGCCATCTGCGTGAGGCGCTCGAGATCGTTCTGTGCGCCCGTGGAAGGCTCTCCGTTGATTATTTCCTCGGCTACCCGGCCTCCGATAAGCGAACACATCTCATCGGTCATCTGGCTCTTGGTAAGAAGCTTATGCTCCTCAGGAAGATACCAGGCGGCTCCGAGTGCATTTCCGCGGGGAACGAGCGTCACCTTGAACAAAGGGTTGGCGTTGGGAAGCAGCCAGCTTACAACGGCATGTCCCGCTTCGTGATGGGCGATGCTCTTCTTTTCGGCAGGAGTGATTATCGACTGTTTCTTCGCGATTCCGCCTATGATACGGTCGGCAGCATCGAGGAAGTCCTGACGGTCAATTGTCTTCTTGTTGCGTCGTGCGGCGGTAAGGGCGGCCTCGTTGCAGACATTGGCAATGTCGGCACCGCTGAAGCCGGGCGTATGCTTGGCCATGAAGGTGACATCGAAACTCTTCGAAACCTTGAGGCCTTTGAGATGAACCTTGAAGATTTCCTCCCTCTCCTTGAGCTCGGGAAGGTCGACGTGGATCTGACGGTCGAAACGGCCTGCACGCATAAGCGCCTTGTCGAGGATGTCGGCGCGGTTTGTAGCTGCAAGGACAATGACGCCGCTGTTGCTGCCGAAACCGTCCATCTCGGTAAGAAGCTGGTTAAGGGTATTTTCACGCTCGTCATTGCCCGAGAATCCCGCATTCTTGCCTCTGGCGCGTCCTACGGCATCGATTTCATCTATGAATACGATACAGGGGGCCTTTTCCTTGGCCTGGGCGAAGAGATCGCGCACTCTCGAAGCACCTACCCCGACGAACATCTCAACGAAGTCCGAACCGCTGATACTGAAGAAGGGTACGTCCGCCTCACCTGCGACGGCCTTTGCAAGCAGGGTCTTTCCCGTTCCCGGAGGGCCTACGAGAAGTGCTCCCTTAGGAATCTTGGCACCAAGAGCGGTATATTTTGCGGGATTCTTGAGAAAATCCACAATTTCTACAACCTCCTCCTTCGCACCGTAGAGTCCGGCAACGTCCTTGAAGGTAACCTTTACGTTCTTCTTGTCGGCAAGTTTGTTCTGTGCCTTTCCGACATTGAAGGGGTTCATTCCTCCGGGGCCGTTCTGGCCGCCCATTCCCTTTCCGAAACCTCTGAACATGAAGGACCAGAGAATGATGAAAAAGACGAGAGGCAGAACCCATTCGAGTATGCCGCTCCAAACCTTGGTTTCGTTCTCCATTATTACTGGGACGGGAGTCTCGATTTGCGAGTTCAAGGCGGAGAACTCCGATTCGGCATCGAAATGCAGGGAAACGAGGAAGAAGAAATGCGGCGATTTGGACGGAACTTCTCCGCCGAACTTCGAAGCGTATTTTTCAATGCACTCGGGCTTGATGGTAATGTTTCCCTTGAAATCGTTGCGGATGAAGTGAATGTCCTTCACGTCACCGCTCAGCACCATCTGCTGAACTTCCGCCCATTCGACCTTCTGGGGATTGGCGCCACCCCCTCCCCTGAACATAAGGTAGAATATAAGGCCAATGAGAACGATATAGAGCCAGGAAAGGTTAATCCTGACAACCTTCATCTTCCTGTTGTTCCTATTCTTGTTATTGTTCTTCTGATTCATCGTACTTTGTATGTTTTGTGGGGAGCATCAGCCCACAGGTCCTCGAGGTGATAGAATTCCCTGTATTGCTTGAGGAAGATGTGGACAACGATATATCCGTAGTCGAGAATGACCCAGAAGTTGTTTTCAAGTCCCTGGGTCCTCAATGGCTTGAGTCCAAGTTTCTCGGATGTTTCCTTGATGACATTGTCGGCTATTGCAGCAACATTGGTAGTGCTGGAGCCGTCGCAGACAACGAAAAAGTCCGTAATCGCAGTCCCGAGAGGACGCAGGTCGATGGAAACTACATCTTCGCCTTTCTTGTCAAGAACGGCATCGGCGATGACGCGCAGGTCGTGAGTTATCATAAACAGGTAAATGTGTTAATACCTGCAAATATAGTCAAAAAACAAGCCAAATTAAATCGCTGACAGTTCGTCAATGACGGCAAGCGGATTCTCGGCCTTGAAGACGGCACTTCCGGCGACTATGTTGCCGGCCCCGGCTTCTTTAAGCACCGAGGCATTTCCTGTTCCGACTCCCCCGTCAACCTGGATTTCAGTATCGGCGTTCCGTCTGTCGATTTCAGCCTTCAGCTCACTTACCCTGTCTATCGACTCGTAGATGAACTTTTGTCCGCCAAAGCCGGCGAACACGCTCATAATCAGGAAGAAATCAGCCTTTCCGATATATTTGAAAAGTTTTTTGACCGGCACGTCGGGATCAATTGCCACCCCCACCTTGACGCCCTTTTTCTTCAAGTACCGGATATGCTGCATAGTTCTGCATCCGGCAGCTTCAAGATGGAAACTTATGGTCTTGACCCCGAGTCCGATCAGGGTGTCGAACCACCTCTCCGGGTGCACGACCATCAGGTGTGCGTCCATTGACAATCTGGCAGTATCTGCGACAGCCTTGACGACAGGAAAGCCGAACGAAATGTTCGGGACAAAGCTGCCGTCCATAATGTCCAGATGTATAGCGTATGCCTTGCTGCCGTTGAGCATCTCGATGTCACGGCCAAGATTTGCAAAATCCGCTGAAAGGATGGAAGGTTCTATATGCATTTTTACCTGAAGTTTACGACAACGTCTTCAAGATGTGCTACGAACTTGTCAAGTGAGGCCAGTTCGAGTTTTTCGCCCGGGGCGTGTACTCCCCTGAGGGTTGGACCGAATGAAATCATATCCAGTTCCGGGAATTTTTCCAGGAAGAGTCCGCATTCGAGTCCTGCGTGTATGGCAAGCACGAGCGGATCCTTGCCGAAGAGTTTCCTGTAGGATTCGACACATAGTTTGAGAACCGGTGAATCCACATTGGGCTTCCAGCCGGGATACCAGTTGAAATGCTTCACTTCCGCACCTGCGACTTCGAAATTGGCCGCCACCTTGTCTGCCATTGCTCCACGCGCAGACATTATGCTGCTTCGCTGGCTGGTGCCAATTACTATCGTGTCCTCGAGCGTCTTGACGGATGCCAGGTTGTTGGACGTCTCAACGAGGCCCTTGATGTCCTGGCTCATTGCCTGAACGCCGTGAGGGCAGCTCAACAGGGATGCCGTCAGGTTGAAGGCGGTGGAGGCGTCGATATGGTAGAGAGCCTCGATGTCTTCCGTCTCGAATTGCAGGCCCGGATCGGAAATCCTGTACTCGGCCTTGAGGTCGGAGCCAAAGGAAACAAATCTGTTTTTCAGCCCCGCAGTATCTTCCGTTATGATTACAGCTTCACATTCGCGTGCAATTGCATTGGTCTTTCCGCCACCGTCAACAGACACCAGTCTTGCCCCTGCCTTGATCTCGGGATAAAGGAATCGGGCCATCTGCTGGACGGTGTTCACCCTTTCCTTGTTGATGTCGTCCCCGCTGTGGCCGCCGATTGCGCCGCAGATTTTAACACGGACCGCTTTGCCGCCGGTCGGGACTCTGTCATATTTGAAAACCGCCTCGGTATTGACTCCGCCTGCGCAGCCGATGAACATCTGTCCTTCGTCCTCGGAGTCCAGGTTTATCAGGGTATTTCCAGTAAAGAAGCCTTTTTCGAGGGCCTCCGCTCCGTCCATACCGGTTTCCTCGGAAATGGTGAAGAGGCATTCGAGTTTTCCCGTAGGGAGGTCGCTCTTGAGAAGGGCAAGACACCCCGCGATTCCGATACCGTCATCCGCCCCGAGCGTAGTGTCCTTCGCTATCATCCAGCCGTCCTCTATCACATATTCGATGGGATCCTTGAGGAAGTCGTGACTGACGTTGGCATTTTTCTCGCACACCATGTCCTGGTGAGCCTGAAGAACGAGAACTGGAACGTTCTCCTTACCTTTCGACGCCTCCTTTGTAATGAGCACGTTGCCGATCTCATCCCTTTTTGCGGCCAATCCGTTCGATTCGGCCCAGTCCAGAAGGTACCGGGTCATCGGAGCCTCGTGGCCTGATTCTCGCGGGATACGCGTTATTTCCTTGAATATTTCAAGGACGGTATTGGAATCCATAAGATATATAGTTTGTTGGTTATGCGCGACTCAGGAGATTCTCGATGTCACTGACGTACTTCCTGAAAAGTCTGTCAGTCGACATCAGGTCCTGGACCATGGTGCAGGAATGAAGGGCCGTGGAATGGTCGCGGCCTCCGAGTTCCTCACCGATTTCGGAAAGGGAAATGCCTGAAACCATATTGCGGCAGAGGTACATTGCAATCTGACGCGCCTGGACTATCTGACGCTTCCTCGATTTCGAACAAAGGTCTTCCTTTGAGATGTTGAAATACTCGCACACGGCATTCTGCACGCTGGAAACGCTTATGTTCTTCTCCGTATTCCCCACAAGCTTGTCGATTATCCCCTCGGCCATCTGGATAGTACACTCCTTGTGGGTGTAGGTAGCATTGGCTATCATCGAAATGAGCGCCCCCTCGAGTTCACGGAAGTTCGTCTTGATATTCAATGCGATATACTCGAGTACATCATCGCCGACATCAAGTCCCTCCCTCTGGCAGCGGGACTTGAGCATCTGAAGCCTGGTCTGGTATTCCGGATGCGAAAGCTCCACGCTGAGACCCCATTTGAAACGCGAAAGAAGCCTTTCCTCGAAATTGGCAAGGTCCTTCGGAGCGCTGTCGGAAGTCAGGATGAGCTGTTTGCCGTTCTGATGCAGATAATTGAAGATATTGAAGAAGGCCGTCTGGTTGCCGTGGCCGGAAAGGTCCTGGATGTCGTCAACGATGAGCACGTCTATCTTCATATAGAATGCGAGGAAGTCCGTCAGTTTGTTGCGGACATTCACGGCATCCATATATTGGGTCTTGAACTCGTTTCCGGTAACGTAAAGGATTACGAGGTCCTGGAAATTCTCACGGATCCTGTTCCCTATGGCATGCACGAGATGGGTCTTCCCCAAGCCCGGCCCGCCGAAAATGAAAAGAGGATTGAAAGGAGTCTTTCCCGGTTTTTCCGCAATGTCGATACCTGCCGTGATGCCCAGTTTGTTGCACTCCCCTTCCACCAAAGTCGAGAAACGGTACGAAGGATTGAGCCTCGGGTCGATCTGAAGCCTTCTCAATCCGGGATATACTATCGGACTGGGATTTCCCGACGGCATGAAATTGTTCACGGGAATCGGTCTGTTCGTAGCAGGCATCCCTTCGGAACCTGGAACGGTGAGCGATGCCTCGCCCTGTACGGGACTTACCCTGTACATCAGTTTTGCATCAGGTCCGAGTTCGCGTCTGAGAGTACGCCTCACAAGGTCGAGGAACGCGCTTTCAATATAAGAACGGTAATAGTCGGTAGGAACTTCAATGGTCAGAGTGGAGCCGGAAAGGCTTACCGGGCGCAGCGGTTTGAACCAGGTTGCAAACTGCTGCGGCTCGATGTTTGTCTGTATAATGCGCAGACAATTCTCCCAGACAACTGTATGTTTCTGTTGACTTTCCATAGGAATGGATTGCAAAGGTGGTGGAAAAATATTTCACAAAAAATTATTTTTCCTATTGCAATTATTGAATTTTCGTTTTAAGTTATGCTAAACGGGTATCAATTTTTTGCACTTCAAAATTATTGAAAATCAATTACCTATCTTTCAAATTCAAGACTAAAACACTGATTTTCAGTGTAGATTTAATTTATATTAATTATAATTTGGATAATTGATATAAATCCTTTCCACAGATTTTGGATGCACGAAAAATCCTGAAACAGGCCGTGAAAAATCAGAGTCTTTCGAGGCTTCCGCCGGAGATTCTGACAAGGTATGAATCAGGATATTTTTCTTTGATTTTCAAAAAAGACGACTTCGCTTCCTGCATATCGGCACTTATTCCGATAACATATTTGAAAAGGTTGCCGGCTTTGATGATTTCGGGCCTGTAGCCCAAAAGACGGCTATCCCCTTCCGGCAGTTTGTTGCTTACCGCAAATATCTGCACACCATACAGTACGACGCCTCCCTGCGACGGGGAGGAAGTCTGCTGCACTGCCGTTTCCTTACGGTCTGAGGGAGCCGCCGGATGCGGCTGACCGGACGGGGCGGTCTGCGGCGTCGGGGATGAACCTATGGACATCGAGGCGTCATATCGCTTCTTGTAGGTCTTGAAAGCGGAGAGCAGACAGTTGGCGATTGCATCCCTGTTGGCTTCCTTCTGGAGAGCCCAGAGGTCATCGGAATTGGAGATGAAGCCGAGCTCCACCAGCACCGCGGGCATCGAAGTCTTCCACAGGACATAGAACGGGTCCTGGCTGACCCCGTGGTTGGTGGTGAACGGACCTCCGGCCTTTATCTCCTTGAGGATAATCTGGGCGAATTCGAGGCTTTGCTCGAGATAGGCGCTCTGCATCATGGTCATAAAGATATATGACTCAGGATTGTTGGGATCGAACCCGTTGGTCGAAGTCTTGTATCCGTCCTCGAGGCAGATAACCGAGTTCTCCCTCTTGCAGACCTCGAGATTGTACGCGTAAAGGTCGCGGTTCTCCTGTCGGGATTCGCCAAGGACGTGGACGGAATATCCGTTGGCCGCCCTGGAAAGCACGGAATTTATATGAACGGAAATGAAGAGGTCGGCATTGGCGTTGTTCGCTATTTCGGCCCTCTGGTTAAGTGTCAGGTAGGTGTCGTTGTCCCTGGTCAGGATGACGTTCACGTCCGGACATTCTTCGGATATCTTCGAAGCAAGCTTTCGGGCAATGTCCAGGGCAAAATTCTTCTCGAAGTTTTTCTTGTCGGGACTCACGCCGCCGGGATCCTTTCCTCCGTGCCCGGCATCGATGACGACGGTATGCAGTCCGAGGGACTGTGATGCGAAGGCACAGCAGCATATGGCAAGCGCCGTGAGAAATGACAGAAAACGTTTCATTCTTGGAATTCTTGATTAAAAAACTTATTTTTGTAGCTCTCGAATCGCAAATTTATAAAAAAATTGCGTCAAAAGCACCTCTACATATTCGCCGCTTCAGCGTTTCTACTGCTTGCAGTATGCTCGATATCCTATGCGCAGCGCCCCAGAAAGGGTACGGCGCCTCTGGCCGGCGGTGCTTTGGCGGTAAAGCAGCCTGAAGTCGTGGAGCCCGACTCGCTCGAACTATACCGCAGGGATTCCCTTATGCGCGCCGATTCCCTGTTCAGGCTGGACTCGCTCAGCCTTCTGCAGAAAAGTTCCCTCAGGCAGCCCGTATTCTCCCACGCAAGGGATTCCATCGTAGAGGTGTTCAGGGACGGAGAGAAGAAGATGTTCTACTACGGAGAAGTCGTCGCCGAGTACGAGGACATCAAGATTACGGCCGAGCGTATGGAATACGATCTCAACACCGGAGTCGTGCACGCGTTCGGAGTACAGGATACAATCAGCGGAGAATGGATCGGGCGCCCTGAAATGACCCAGGGCAAGCAGACATATAAGATGGAGGAGCTCAAGTACAACTTCAACAACAGGAAGGCAAGCATCTTCAATATGGTCACCGATGAGGACGAAGGCATACTCCACGGCAGGAACATAAAGATGATGGCGGACAAGTCCATCAACGTCGAGCACGGCAAATATACCGTATGCGACCTCGAGCACCCGCACTACTACCTTGACCTCTCCGTCGCGAGGATGACCACCCAGCCCAGCCAGAAGACCGTATTCGGCCCGGCCCACCTCGTCGTCGGCGACGTGCACCTGCCTGTCGCCATCCCCTTCGGTTTCGTCCCCAAGAGACCGCAGCGTTCCACCGGTCTGCTGATGCCTACCTTCGGAGAGGAAACCGCGCGAGGCTTCTACATCAGGGATGCGGGCTTCTATTTCGTAATCGGCGACCATTTCGACCTCGCCGTGACCGGAGACGTGTTCCCCCTTGGTTCCTGGGCCCTTGACGTGAACTCGAGGTACAAGATCAACTACAAGTGCAACGGCAACCTCGCCGTCAACATATCGCACGACCAGACAGGAGAGCGCGGGGCGGCCGATTTCAACGAAAGCCAGAACTTCGGAATCAAGTGGTCGCACACCCAGGACGCCAAAGCCCATCCGGGAACATCCTTCAGCGCATCGGTGAACTTTTCCAGCCCTTCGAACAGCAGGTACAACTCCCGTTCGGTCAACGAAGCCCTGCAGAACCAGGTAAGTTCCTCGATCTCCTACTCGCGTAACTGGAACGGCAAAGTCACCCTGTCGGTCAACGCATTGCACAGCCAGAACTCGAGGGACAGCTCATACTCCTTCACCCTTCCTAACGTAACCCTTTCGGTAAGCACCTTCTATCCTTTCAAGCAGAAGAACAGGGTCGGAAAAGAAAAGGCCTGGGAAAAGATATCCTTCGGATACAATACCTCCTTGCAGAACAAGATCAACTTCTATGCGAAGGAGTTCAACCAGCCCGGCTTCTACGACAAGTTCAAGAGCGGTATGTCCCACAACTTCAGCATCGGGCTTCCGAGCTTCCAGCTTTTCAAATACATAAACATCAGTCCTTCGCTCAGCTACGGCCAGAACTGGTTCTTCAGGGCCAGCGAGGCCGAATACAACCCGGAGACCAACAAGGTCGAGCTCAGGCAGGGCAAGTCATTCGGACATTTCGGTATAACGCAGACCTACTCCGGATCCCTTGCGATGAGCACCCGTCTCTACGGAATGTTCAATTTCGGGAAGTCACACAAGATCCAGGCCATCCGCCACGTCATTTCACCAAGTCTTTCGATGCAGCTGGCGCCTGAACTGGGAACCTACGCCAACGGCTACCGGGAATACGTCTATACCGACAAGGACGGAGAACAGCACAACTACAGCTACAATATTTACACCGGCCAGCTTCTCAGCGCCCCGGGAAAGGGCAAGTCGGCCACCGCATCATTCTCCATCGGCAACAACATCGAGGCCAAGGTACGCGACTATGCCGACACCACCGGCACGGGTACCAAGAAAGTCAAGCTCATAGACCAGCTCAATTTCGGCGGCAACTACAACTTCCTCGCCACCGAGTTCAAGATGAGCACCATCAGCGCGTCGATGTCCACCTCCCTGTTCGGCAAGGTCAGCCTCAATGCGAATGCAGGCTTCGACCCCTATGCCATAGACGACAAGGGCATCAGGGTCAACCAGTTCGCCGTCACAAAAGGCCAGGGCCTGCTGAGATTCACCAACGCCTCCTTCTCGGCATCCTACTCACTCTCCGGAAAAGGGACCATCAACGGCGATGACGGCACGGGCGGCAAACCGGCCGACTTCTACCAGAGAGTCTACTATCACCCGATCACGGGCGAATACATCCCCGGAGGATGGCTCTACTATACGAATCCCGACGTCCCGTGGAGCGTCAACTTCAACGCCAATTTCGCATTGTCGAAGGTCTACAAGCTCAAGGATGACGTTCTCACACCCAACGACAAGCTCACGGGCACGCTGGGATTCAGCGGAAACATAAAACTTTCCCCGAAAATGAACATAAGTGTCCAGTCCGGATACGATTTCATCGCAAAGAAACTTTCGACGACACAGTTGTCGGCGACATACGACCTGCACTGCTTCAACATCAGCGTATCCTGGGTTCCCTTCGGAGCCTGGCAGTCTTACTCGTTCAAGATCGCGGCAAATGCCGCATCACTGGCGGATCTCCTGAGGTTCAAGAAGAGCAGCAGTTACTGGGACAATTAGAAACATACACACAATAACATTCAATTCAAATGAAGTACGAAATCCTAGGTCAGAAATCAAGGGAAGACCTTGAAGTCATTGCCGAGACCTTCGGCATCAAAGTGACCAAAAAGATGACCGACGAAGACATTCGCATGGCGCTTCTCGATGCCAATGCCGAGGCGGCTGGTTCCAAAGCCGCATCCGAGCCGGTCAAGACTCCCGCAAAACGCGGGCGCAAACCTAAAGTGAAAACTGAAGACCAACCGAAACCGGAACAGAACGCAGCTGAGACAAAACCTGTTGCACAGAAGGCGACCGAAACCCCTGAACCTGCAAAGGGCAGGCGTGGACGCAAGCCCAAGAATGCAGAGGAGAAACCTGCCGAGCAGCCCAAAGATTCGGAAAAGCAGAAGGAGATAGTGGCGAAAGCGGCTGAAAGGCTCGCGCAGAAACAGGCTCCCAACCCGCAGCAGCCGAAACAGCAGCAACAGCAGCAACCCCCAAAACCGAAGGCTCCCGAGTACGAGGGCACCGTCGAGACTACCGGAGTGCTTGAAATAATGCCCGAAGGATACGGATTCCTACGTTCGTCAGACTACAACTATCTCAACAGTCCAGATGACATCTATGTCAGCCAGCAGCAGATCAAGCAGAACGCCCTGAAGAACGGAGACACCGTCACCGGCGAGATCCGCCCTCCGCGCGAGGGAGACAAATACTTCCCTCTCGCGATGATCAAGCAGGTGGGAGGACGCAAGCCGGAGTTCATCCGCGACCGCGTTCCATTCGATTTTCTGACCCCTCTCTTCCCTGAAGAGAAGTTCAACCTTCTCGGCCACGGCCACGAGCAGGACCCTTCCTGCCGCATAGTGGACATGTTCGCGCCTATCGGCAAAGGGCAGCGTATGCTTATCGTCGCACAGCCGAAGACCGGTAAGACTATGCTTCTCAAGAGCCTGGCGAATGCGATAGCCGACAACCACCCCGAGGTGTATATGATAGTGCTTCTCATCGACGAACGTCCCGAGGAGGTGACGGACATGCAGCGCAGCGTCAAGGCCGAAGTAGTGGCTTCCACCTTCGACGAACCCGCGGAGCACCACGTGAAAGTTGCAAATATGGTTATCGAAAAGGCAAGGCGCCTTGTAGAATGCGGCCACGACGTTGTAATTCTGCTTGACTCGATCACCCGTCTCGGACGCGCATACAATACGGTACAGCCCGCATCAGGAAAAGTCCTCACCGGAGGTATCGACGCCAATGCCCTGCAGAAACCCAAGCGTTTCTTCGGTGCCGCACGAAATATCGAAGGCGGCGGTTCCCTTACCATCCTCGCCACAGCGCTTACCGAGACTGGAAGCAAGCAGGACGACATCGTCTATGAGGAATTCAAGGGTACGGGCAACTCCGAAATCCAGCTCGACCGCAACCTCGCCAACAGGCGTATCTTCCCTGCCGTCAACATTCTCCTCTCTGGAACACGCCGCGACGACCTGCTCCTGGACAAGAGCAATGCGAACAGAATCTGGATACTCCGCAAGATGCTTGCAGACATGAATCCCGCCGAGGCGATGAATTTCATGCTCCAGCTGATGGACGAATACAAGACCAACCAGGACATCCTTGACAATATGAACAAGGTAAGCCCCAGGGAAGCCAAGTATTACGACAACTTCTAGTTAGTCGAACTCTATCTCAGCAAAGAACTCCGGGCGATGAAAGTCCGGGGTTTTTGTTTGTATTGGAGCCCAGCTGATGAAATGGGGTGTTGAGAGAAGGTCTCCGCACTTGTAGAAATTGGCTTTGGCCTTCAGGGAGCAGAAATCTCCGATATTATGCTTGAAGAGGGCTGATGCAGGGATGATGAGAGCGACTTCCCAGGGCCCGCAGGCTTTCTCTTCGAAAGTTCCGTTCCCTATCGAAGCCCATCTGTGCACCGACTCGAGGGCCTCCTTCGGGGCCTGCTGCCTTTCGTGGCGGTCGGCGCCGTAGGCGATGAGCAGTTTTCCGATGCAGGTACATTCGAAATTGTAATATCCGTCCGCATCCGGAGCGAAGAAGAATTCCACGCAGGAATCCTCCCACACACGGCCGCAATCTTCCTGAGCGACTGCGCGGGAAGTCTTTTCGGAAACCTTGTAGTGGATGAGGATGTTCTTTCCGTCGTGGGCGACGGCGAACTTGAAGTCAGGTCTGTACGGGAACTCCTCAGGCCAGTTGACGTTCTCTACGGAATTGTATTCGATCCTGTTCTCCTTGAAGACGGAGGCCACCTTGTCTGCGGTGATACCCGCTGCGTTGATTTTCTGAATTTTCATTTCGAGATGTTTTTTCCGGGACAAATTTAATAAAGTACTTTGAAAATACTGCTATCTTTGCAGCATATGAATGGAATAATGGAAGACACCATCTGCGCTCCGGCCAGCGGCAGCGGCGGCGCCATCTGCACCATCAGGGTCAGCGGCCCCGATACGATGGGGATTGTCGACTCCGTCGTAAGCTTTGCGCACGGCAGCGCCTCCGCCTCGAAGGGTGGCCGCGTCAAGTACGGCACCGTGGACGGAGTGGATGAAGTGGTGGTCAGCATATTCCGCGCACCGCACTCCTATACCGGGCAGGACAGCGCCGAACTGGGGTGCCACGCATCAGGATACATAATCAGGGAGATACTCTCCAGGCTGGTCGCCGCAGGTGCGAGGATGGCCGAACCCGGCGAATTCTCACGCAGGGCCTTTCTGAATGGGAAGATGGACCTGTCGCAGGCTGAAGCGGTCGCAGACGTGATTGCGGCGGAAAGCAGCGCATCGCACAGGGTCGCCTATTCGCAGCTCAGGGGCAGGTATTCCGGACAGTTGGCAAAGCTGAGGGAGCGCCTGCTGGAACTGACATCCCTTCTCGAGTTGGAGCTGGATTTCAGCGAGGAGGACGTGGAGTTCGCGGACAGAAGCAAGCTGGAGGCCCTGCTGAACGAATGTCTGACGCATATCGGCGCGCTGAAAGAGTCCTACCGGATCGGGAACGCGATTCGCAATGGGGTCAGCGTCGCAATTGTCGGCGCCCCGAACAGCGGCAAGAGCACGCTGCTGAACGCCCTGGTGGGAGATGACCGCGCGATAGTCTCCGACGTGCCGGGAACGACCCGCGACACCGTCGAGGAATCGATAACCCTTCAGGGAATACAATTCCGTTTCATCGACACCGCCGGCATCCACGACACCTCGGACGCCGTGGAGAGGATGGGCATCGAGCGCTCCCTGCGCAAGATTTCCCAAGCCAGCACCGTCATCTGCCTGCTGGACGGCACCTTTCCCGACGCCGACAACGCAGAGATACTCGAATCGGTAGCCGAACGTATCGGCCCCGACCAGCACCTCATTGCCGCAGTGAACAAATCGGACGTCCATCCGGGAAGCAGCGCCCTGCCGGGAACGACGGGACTTCCCGCGATGGGGGCAAGCATACCGGGCGCCATACGGATTTCCGCACTGAAAGGAGACGGCCTCGATGCGCTGCGCGCCGAAATTGTCGCCCCCTACGACTCTGCCGGCCTCGATGACGCATCCATCGTCACCAGCGAGCGCCATTTCGAAGCCCTGCGCCGCGCCTACGACTCCCTTTCCGCCGCCGCCGATTCCCTATCCCGCGGCATTCCGGGCGATTTGGTCGCAGAAGACCTGAGAGATTCGCTCCATAGCATCGGAAGCATTCTGGGAGATGAGATAACGACCGAAGAGGTGCTCGGAGAAGTTTTCGGGAGGTTTTGCATCGGCAAATAAACAGTGAAATGAAGTGTTTATTTCAGGCCTTATCCTGCTCGACGGAATCAATGTCGAAGACGATTCGGACCTGGAAGGGACTGGAGAGGCCGCATGTTCGCCGAAGGGAGACAAAAAACTAAAAATTGACATTCACGGTCGCTGCCGCACAGGCAAGGTAATGAAATATGACCCGTCTTCCTTTCCGAAGATTGTGTCGGGTTCAAGGTCACCACGCCGAACTACAACGGCGCAGCATCATCACCTTTCAGGACAATTCCTTCTATTCCGTTTCGTTCCGTGATCTGGAGTTCAAGATACTGGGAATTACCGGTGCGGAGAAAGTCCTGGATGCAGTGAAGGACTTTGTGGAGAATGGAGAGGTGTGGGTGTAACGGCTCCCCTTCCTCAGCACTGGCAAGCACCTCCCGGCGGAGTTCGGCCTGTTCGGCCTCACCCCACCACTGCGTCGCTGACGCTCCTTGCGGTCCCCCCGCTTCCGTGCCGCGGGTGGCACGTCCGCCGGCGAGGTCTTGCCAGATGCTTGAGGGTGAGCCTATTATCACAGCAAATTACAATCTCCGGGATGTTGCCATCAATGAAAAATGGAATCAATGATAGCTGGTTCCATAAAACCGAACCGCACATTCCAGCCAGTAATCGTACGCTTCACTTCAGATTTTTATGAGTAAGTGCTCGGACTGATTGAAAATCTCGACTTCGATGTTTGGGGATTGTAGAGATACAGATTACACACAACCGACACTCCCCACATGTGAGTTTCATCTGGGGTATATGTCTAGAATATTTATTGCTTCATCACGTGATAATGCCTAGATTACTTTCTGTAATTTCTTGGTTATGAAAGTCAACGACCTTCTATTCTTGAACAATCACAATCAAAATGTCACCAATTATTCTTAACTTTGGCAGAGCAATTTACAGCAAGCAAGCCTAAAATCATAAATGAAGCAAGTATTACGCACTTATCATTCATTTTATGTACTTGTATGGTCATACGCGGACAAACGGCGTTATGACATGTAAATAATTTAGTTTCAATGAAATACATTAAGACAGATAGCTTTTATTGTGGACGTTGCGAAGATGTTCTTAAAAATGTACGCCCAGAATCGGTAGATTTGGTGGTTACTTCGCCGCCCTATTCTGACCAGCGGTCATACGGCATAGAAAATGCCAAAATTGCTCCAGAAGACTATGTCGAATGGTTCAAACCGATGGCCAAACAAATATATAGAGTCCTTAAGCCAACGGGAAGTTTCGTACTCAACATAAATGATAAAGTCGTCAATGGTGAGCAACAATTATATGTATTCAAGCTTGTCATTTATTTATGTGAGAAACTTCATTTCAAACTGGTACGAGACTACATATGGCATAATCCAGCTACACCTCCAAACATATACTCTACGGGAAATTATGGAAGGACCAAAAAGTCTCATGAATATTGTTTTTGGTTCAGCAAGGGGGATGTATGGACTTTTAATATGGAACCTATCAGAAAGCCATATGGCCCTGATATGAAGAAATTCCTCGATGGGAAAGGAAAAGGCGGACGGGCAGAAAATACAAGGCCAAGTACGCATACGTTCAATTGTGGTGTAGCCTGGAAGAATAATGGTGGATCTGATCCTGGCTCCGTTATCTCTGTTGCCAATACGAGCAGTAATGATTTCTTTACCAAATTATGTAAAGAAAAAGATATACAACACCCGGCCAGGTTTCCAAAAGAATTGGCAGAGTTCTTTATTCTTGCTGGTTCGAACGAAGGCGATGTAGTATTAGATCCATTCTCGGGCTCCGGTACAACTTGTGTAGTTGCCAGAGAACATGGTCGCCATTGGATTGGCATTGATGCAAATCCAGATTATTGCGAAATCGCTGAGTGTAGAATGCAGGCTGAATTTGAAGCAGACAATAATGAAGCATAACTACGAATATATAGCTGAGTGTATAGATGGATCTGCTGGTATGATGAATCTGCCAGACAGCTCCATCAAGCTCATATATGGTTCTCCACCTTATCCAAACGCTGATAGAAACTACGGGAATTGGTCTTCTTCTGAGTATATCGAGAAGATGGCCCCATTCTTTGATGCTGCTAAAGTCAAGTTACGCGATGATGGTTTTCTCGTCATCAATGTCAAGGCAAACCGAGAGAAAGCTGAAAAAGGAAACTGCACGAAACGCTCTCTTGTCATTGAAAAGATGGCCATTTTGCTTGAAGAAAGATGGGGTTTTCATTGTGTGGATATAGAAAT
>JAKSJY010000022.1 GCA_024402025.1 Bacteroidales bacterium | reverse complement strand
CCGACAAACCATATGGACATCAAGAGCAAGGACATTCTGAAACAGGCGCTCAAAGCATATGACGGGACTCTGCTCATTGTCTCCCACGACAGGGACTTCCTTGACGGTCTGGTGGACAAGATGTACGAATTCAGGGACGGAAAGGTAAAGGAACATCTCGAAAGCATAGGGGAATTCCTCGAAAGGCGCAAGATGGAGAGCCTGCACGAACTTGAAAGGAGATACAGTCCGCAACAGACGAAGAGCAGCACTGCCCAAAAGGAGAAATCACCGGCAACGGATTATTCCGCAATGAAGGAACAGTCCAGACAGGAGACGAGAAAACGCAACAGGATCAAAGCCCTCGAAACTTCGATTGCTGAAATCGAAGGAAAAATGAAGGATATAGAAAAGATTCTCTCTTCTCCAGGCGAAAACGATGATATAATGGAACTTACACGTTCTTACCTCGAGCTTAAGAGAGATCTCGAACCTCTTGAGCAGGAGTGGGGCTCACTTATCTAGAGCACTCGATGTAATCGACAAGCAGTTCCAAGGCCTTTACGGAGAACACTTCTATGTTCTCGACCCTGGAAAGGTGACTTTCAACGCGGAATGTCTTTGTGCCATCAGGGCCTGAAACGCCTATCCATGCAGTACCGGCAGGTTCGAATTCATCCCCGTATGCATCGGCCCAGCCGGTGATGGATACGCTGAAACTAGTTTTCATCAAAGCCCGTACAGATTCCGCCATCTGCTCTGCAACGGAAGAACTAACAATTCCGTTACTTTTGATTGATAGCGCGTTAACATTAAGAATCTCAATCTTAACTTTAGGAGAATAGGAGACAGCTGAGCCTAGAAAAGACTCGGAAGAGCCCGGTACGGTGGTTAAAAGATGTGCAATATTGCCTCCGCTGCAGGATTCGGCAGTAGACAAGGTCAATCCGCTGCCTTTAAGAAGTGATGCTATTCTTTCCTGAACCGTCATATCAGTGCAAATATAATCCTATTTCTTGGGATTATCCATGCAATTCCTGGTAAGTTCCGTCCTCGTAGAACACAATTATCCTGGAGACCCTGGAAGACGTCGAAGAAACGGTTTTTACCGGCTCAGGTTCGCGGGTCCGAGGGGCTTCAGGAATAATATCGTCATGAACCGGGAACAGATTGTCAGGTTCCGGAGCAGGGGATGACGGTTCCGAGGTCTTGTACATCCGTCCTTTGCCTGTAATCAGCCAATCTATATTCAGGGCAGGGAAGTTGCGCGCCATACCTTCGATGAAATCGAATCCGGGTTTGTTGCGCCCCGAAAGGATGTGGGATATACTCGCTCTCGCGACTCCGATCCTGTCGGCGAATTCCGACTGGGTTATGTTTTCTGCTTTCAGAAAATGAATGAGACGGTCTGTCATAAACTTGTAAATTGTTCACAAATGTAACACAATAATTTAACATTTCAAAGAAGGATTTCTATTAACATTTGTAAATAATGTAAACAAAGGCATGAAATATGATATGCTATACTTGATATAATAAAGCATAAATATTTGGGTTTTAGTTATTTAATATGTGTTTACAGGCCTAAATATGCCTATTTTCAGCCGATTTTAGCTTTGTAAAGCAATATATTTGAGATATTATTATATATAAAGCAAATTAATTTGCTGGGTTTCAATAGTTTAAGTATTAATGTTTCTTTGTTGGATGTCACTCGTTGTGTACATTTGTAAATAATTAAGTTTATCCCTCGTTTTGTTTCCATTATTCACATTTGTAAACAAAATATCATTTCATAATTCATATTGTAATGCTTAAATTTGCATCCCGAATATGATACCTGAGATTAACATCAAGGATTACAGCTACAACCTCCCTGACGAGAGGATTGCGAAGTATCCTCTACCCGAAAGGGACTCTTCAAAACTTCTGCTCTACAAAGAAGGCGAAGTGGGCGAAACCATTTTCCGCAACATCACCGATTATCTGCCCGAGAACTCGGTAATGATTTTCAATGACACAAAAGTGGTCCCGGCCAGACTCCATTTCCAGCGTTCGACCGGTGCACACATCGAGATCTTCTGCCTAAGGCCTGAATCCCCTGCGGAATACGTGTCCGCGTTCGATGTCACAGGCTCCTGCGAATGGAAATGCGTTATCGGGAATGCAAAAAGATGGAAGGGAGACACATTGAGATACTTCGTTCCCCAGGATGCGGAAATAAACGAGGATTTCGAGGCTCTGAATCTCAGGGCGGACCTTGTAAGCCGGGATGGACAGTTGGGAATAGTACGCTATACCTGGGATGGCAACATACCCTTCTCGCACGTGCTCGAAATGTGCGGCAGGGTTCCCATCCCACCGTATCTGAACCGTGAGACCGAGGATATCGACGTGGAAAGATACCAGACGACTTATGCCCACGTCAAGGGCTCTGTTGCAGCCCCGACTGCAGGACTGCACTTTACGGATGAAGTTCTTCAGTCCATCAGGAAGCGAGGCATTGACACCGAGAACGTATGCCTCCACGTAGGAGCGGGAACGTTCCTGCCCGTGAAGACACAGCAGGTAAGCGGACACACCATGCACCGCGAGCCTTTCGTCGTGGGAATCGATTTGCTGCGCAAACTGGCGGCAAAGGATTTCGAAATTACAGCTGTAGGTACGACTTCGGTCCGTACTCTGGAATCCCTATATTATGTAGGTGTAAGTTGTATTGAAAACGGACAGCCTGAGGATGTCAGACAATGGGCTCCATATGAAAGGGAGTACGGGTATTCCACGGAAGAATCCCTGATGGCAATAGTCGGATATCTCGAGAAAAACGGTCTGAAGGAAATCACCGTAGGCACCAAGATCATAATCGTGCCCGGCTTCCGTTTCCGACTGGTGGATTACCTCGTAACAAATTTCCATCAGAGCGAAAGCACTCTTCTCCTTCTGGTTTCCGCGTTCGTAGGCGGAGACTGGAGGACAATATACAATTACGCTCTCGACAACGGATTCCGTTTCCTCAGCTATGGAGACTCATCACTGTTGAAGAGAGCGTAATCGCAAGCTCCGGAAAATCTACTTCCTGTATCTTTTCCCGAACTGAATGTTGATTCCGAGGTTCGCAGTATAGCGGAACGGACCGACGGGGTATGCAATTGTCACCCCTTCGAATGTTCCCTGGGCCTGAGGGCCTATGATTCCATCGACGGAAGCAAAGATGTTGAAGCACAGCAGATTGACACTGGCGGCAAAACCGCAGACGGGTCCGAAGGTACCTGTGCCTATGTTTGCACTGGCGCTCAGCCACTTGATGGGGGTGATGGTTGCTCCGGCACGGACATCGAACCACTTCGAATACTTTTCGGAATGAACGGTTGCGAGAGCGCCCACGCTGATGAACCTGACAACGGGGAGTTTCCACCTTGCGCCAATATTGGCCGTAATGGGGAGGGTCTGCAATTCGGAAACGACTCCTTCACCAGTCTCCTTGAGATTGATGAGTTCGGCTGCCTGGTCTCCTATCTTCTTGAGTTCATCCTGGGCATTGGCTGCGCCTGAAACGTCGACGCCGCCGAATCCGGAGTAGACAATGGAGCCGCTGCTGGTGGCGTTGAGACCATAATTCCATTTGAGGGCTCCAATATTCATCACTGACGCGCTCAAGGTAAGGTCGTCGATTATTTCATACGTGGCGCCCAAATCGAAGGCGAGTCCGAGTCCTGCCGGCTGAAGGTAGTCATCTGAGAGGCCCGCATTCGTGAAATCAAGCTTGCCTTCGGGGGTCGTTCCGATTTCAATGGCTGGAGCGGCAATCCTCGCCCTGATTCCCGCATCGAGGGAAATGCTCTGGCCGGATGAAACGAATTCGGCCCTGTCGATAGCCATATCGACGTTGGCAAGACCGACAAGTCCCTTTGCCCTTATTCCGACAGTAAGTTTCTCTCCGAAATTGCGCGCATATCCCAAAGCGATTTCCGCATATCCTTTGCCTCCGACGTGCAGATTTGCAAGGTTATAGCTTGTATTCTCATCAAATCCGTTCTTGAGAAATGCGAAATAATCCCGGGGGATGGATGCGCTGACATCAGTATTGACATTGATTTCAAGGTTGAACATCGACTTCTCCGACCTTACTCCAATTGCGAGCAGATTCAGGCATTCCGATGTGCCAAGGGTGTTGATGTCTTTTATTCCCGAAAGAAATTTCTCGGATGAAACAGACTTGTTGAATCCCGTTACAAGCCCATTCTCGGTAGGGAAGAACATCGAATTGACTCCCAGAGAACTCGAGAGGTCCATCGACGTATTTCCGATGGCAATCCCCAGGAAACTCTTTTCACTCATGATTGCAGGGTTTATCCTGTAGTTGAATGCATAGTTGTCCAGGAAGAAACTGCTTTGCGCATTCTGTGCAGAAAGGGCACATACGAAAGCAAACAGCGATATTACGGTTGATATTGACTTTTTCATAGCGTCACAATTAGTTGTTTTGTTCTTTCATCTGACCCAAATCGATTGATATGCCATCCGGAGCATAGAGACTAAGGTTCTTGATATGAATATAGTCCCCGGACTTGAGGTTGTCGTCCGTGCTGCTTGCGGAGATTTCCAGCCTGATGTGCGTAAGCCTCATCGATGCGGCCTTCGCTGCAGGCTTGAATACAAACTCGAGTTTTCCGTTGCTCTTCGGAGCAATGTTGAAAACGCAAGGGGATTCAAGAGGAATTACAGAGTATTTTGCAGCATCTGCGGCATCCCTTTCCAGCAATGAAATTTCCGCATTAACGCCAAGAGGAATGGTGTTTTCGATGTCTGCCGTGATGCCGATCGCATTCTCGAGAAGGATTTTGCTGACAGACTCGTCGATATTGAGATCAAGGGTGTCGGAAATGTTCATTGAGAAATCCTTTCCGAGAGCAATAGGGAGTGTGGCGCAATAAACCGCCCCCACAGTGTATGAGCAACCTGTCTCGATTTCACAGAACCTGGACTTGTCGGATACGGCATGAATTGCAACGGCGAGAGAATCGTCAGAGTTGTTGAATACAGGGTTGATATCGAGAGTGTTGGAATTGTGGGCTGTCTGGATTGATCCGTCAATGCTGTAAGGAACGTTGAACTCGGAGTCAAGAAGAGGGGATGAATAATTCACCACATTGTCCTTCATCTCACAAATCTTTGCGGACAGTGCCATCGGAATGGCTGTGTTCGACTTGATGTCAGTCGAAAGATGTATGGCAGGAAAATCCGTCGTGCCGGAGAAAATTTCCTTGAGTCCGGACAGTGATCCGAGGGATACGTAGGATGTATTATCTACGCTGTAGTTGATCTTGGCCTGGGCATGCTTTATGGAAAGGTTCCCGTTCGCATCACCAAACGATGAGGTGATGGTACCTGTCATTTCCTTGCCTATGGACGCAGCGTCGATTTCAACGTTGTCGGCCCAGAGACTTCCTTTCACCTTGATTTTTCCGTCAATGCCCTTGGACGAGCGAAGATCGTCAATGTCAACGCCAGTAAGATCGATTCCTTCAACTTTGACCGGTTTTCCAACATATGATGCCTTGCCGGCGCTTGCTGTCATTGAGCCCGAGAATTGCATGACATTGGGTTTGATATACTCCGGGAGGGTGATTGTAACGTCAAAGCAATACGGAGTGCTTCCGATGTCAGGGAGTCCGGCAAATTCAAGGGAAAGATTGAGGTTGACACCGTCGAAGGTCACCATACCGATTTCCTGGAGATAACTTGTAATATCCATATTCCCGAAAGCCGAGAAATCCTCCTGCATATCGATATCGGCCATAATCTTGGCGAGATTTATCTTCGCGCCCTGTGGTTTGACGATTGAAGATTTTACAGCGAGGTTTTCTATTGACGAACTGAATGTAGTACTTACTGAAAAAGCATCGACAGACAGCATTTCTGCAAGATTGAAGTCCTTCAAAATGTCATCAAAGGAAAGATTTCCTTTCATTTCCAGTCTGTAATTTCCTTCCTCATCCTTCTTGAGGATGTCGGAGATTTCTTCCGGAATGTCAAACTTTTCAATCAGGGAGTCGATCACAATCTTGTCGACATCTCCGACAGGAATCACAATTCCTTTCTCAAACAATGTGATTGGTTCATTTTCAATGCAGTCAGTTATTTTCTCCACATCATAACGGTGGTCGACCGTACACGATACGGATACGAACAAGACTGCAGCCAGGATTGCAGAAATCCTCATAAATGCGTTGTTCATAAATAATTATGATAATTTTTTACGAATTTACCTATATTTTCTTTAATTACAAAAAGAGGGAAGACAAAATGAATACAACTTAACATAATATAAATTGTGTAACAAATACGGAATTAATATAAAAATGGTATATTTGTGGGTCTAAAAATAAACCGGATATGAAACGTACAGTTAATTTTTGTTTTGCACTGATGATTCTCGCGGCCAATTCCTTTGCCGCATTCTCAAAAGACAAAAGCATCGTAAAGACAGGATACAACATCGGACCGCTCCCAGTGGTCGCATATGACGAGGACAAAGGTTTCCAGCTTGGAGCCATCCTTCAATTGTTCAATTACGGCGACGGCCACAATTATCCGAACTACGACAGCAAGACCTTCATCGAATTCTCACATTTCTCAAAAGGCAGCAACCTTATCCAGCTGATGTATGACAACAAGGAACTGATTCCTGGCGTCAGATGGTCAAGCGCCGCAGCCCTTAACATGGACAAGGCTATGGACTTCTTCGGATTCAACGGATACGGATCCTACTATAACCACGAATTTATCGACGCTGGCAAGAATGGCGCAATGTACTCATATTCACCATTTTACAAATTCAACAAAACATCCCTTACCGTAAAGTCCGACTTCATTGGAGACATTACCGGGCACCTGAAATGGGAAATCGGCTATCACGCATATTTCTGCCGGGTCGCAGACATCGATTACGACAATATAAACAAAGGAAAGAGCGACGCTCAGAAATTTCCCACCTCGGTACCTACACTTTACAACTGGTATTGCCAGTGGGGTCTCATCACCCCCGAAGAGGCTGACGGCGGTTTCGGAAGCAGCATCAGAGCCGGCCTCGTATATGACACCAGGGACAAGGAGGGTGCACCGACAAGGGGCATCTGGGCTGAAGGCCATATCACTGCGGCACCGAAATGGCTAGGCAGCGAAATCCCCTACTACAGGTATTCGCTCACAATGCGCCAGTACTTCCCCATTATCAAGAATGACGTCCTCACATTCGCGTATCGCTTGAACTACGAAGGTACAATAGGTTCATCTGCACCATTTTACGTACTCCCGTACATTACAGTTATGGGTGAAAACAACGACAAGGACGGAATGGGCGGATACAGGACTGTAAGAGGTGTTATGCGCGACAGGATCGTTGGACTCGATATGGCAACATATACGGCCGAACTCAGATGGCGTTTCATCAATTTCACCCTCTGGAACCAGAACATCGCCCTGGGGCTTTCAGCCTTCAGCGACGGTTCGATGGTAACACGCGGACGCGATATGTCCTTCAAGGGGAATCTGGCGAATCTGAGCTCCAAGGCCGAATATGACGCATATATGTCAAAGGGAGTGAAGGAAATCCCCCATATCACATTCGGTGCAGGATTCCGTTTCATCATGAATGAAAACTTCATCATTGCTGCAGAGTACGGCACTCCCCTCACCCACTTCCTGAAAAACAGTCCTGTATACAACCAGGACGGAACCGGTGCATTTTACGTAAACGTGGGCTATCTCTTCTGATAAGATGTCAAGAAACAAAGTAGATATAACGCTTGAGTCAATTGAAATAGAGGCTGTTGCGGCCGAAGGAAAAGCATTGGCCCATACCCCTGAAGGAGCTGTTGTTTTTGTAGAATTCGCAGTGCCCGGAGACATTGTGGACATACAGGTGCTCCGAAAAAAGAAAAATTATATGGAAGGCCGCGTCAAGCGGATAGTGAAGCCTTCCGAAAGACGCCTGGAGCCATTCTGCGAACATATCGTCACTTGTGGAGGATGCCGCTGGCAGCCACTCCCCTACGACCTGCAGCTTGCCGCCAAGGAAAGGCAGGTATTTGACCAGCTCACCAGAATAGGGCATCTCGAAATTCCCGCCATATCCCCTATTATCGGTTCCGAAAAGACGCAGTTTTATCGCAACAAACTGGAATTCACGTTCTCCGACAGGCGCTGGATACTTTCGGATGAAGAGCCCGATGCCCTCTCGGACAAGGAAAGATGCGGACTCGGCTTCCACGTCGGCAAATTCTTCGACAAGGTGCTTGACATTAAAAAATGCTACCTTCAGAGTGAGCCGTCAAACGCAATCAGACTGTTCATCAAGAAGTACGCATTGGACCACGACATTCCCTTCTACAATCTCAGGGAAAACCACGGAGTGCTGCGCAATATGTTCGTCAGGACAAGCGACTGCGGAGACGTGATGCTGATAGTATGTTTCGCTCAGAAATCCCCCTGCATTGAGCCTCTGCTGGATTCCATATCAAAAGAATTTCCTCAGATAAAGTCACTTTACTATATAATAAACAGCAAGTTGAACGATAGTGTATCCGACCAGGAATGTATTCTATACAAAGGTGAAGAAGCTATCTACGAGGAGATGGAAGGACTCAGGTTCAAGATAGGGCCCAAGTCATTCTACCAGACCAATACCCTCCAGGCATACAGGCTATACTGCGTTGCACGTGAATATGCGGCTCTTACCGGAGGCGAAGTGGTGTATGACCTTTACACCGGCACGGGTACTATTGCACAGTTCGTAAGCAGGGGCGCATCCAAGGTGATAGGCATAGAATACGTACCTGAAGCCATAGAAGACGCAAAATTCAACGCTTCAAGAAACGGGATTTCCAATTGCGAGTTCTACGCCGGAGACATGAAGGACATTCTTACGGACGACTTCATCGCCGAACACGGACATCCTGACGTAATAATACTGGATCCACCGAGAGCCGGCATTCATCCCGATGTAGCAAAGGTGATAATGAACGCGGCCCCTTCCAGAATTGTGTACGTAAGTTGCAATCCGGCATCACAGGCAAGGGACCTCGAGGTTCTCAGCCAGATGTATGACATAGTGGCGGTTCAACCGGTGGATATGTTCCCGCACACCCAGCACGTGGAAAACGTGTGCAAGCTTGAACTTAAAACAAAACTTTAATAAAGATGATATATCTCTTTTTTGTTCTGGGACTTATACTTGTTGTTGCGGGGTCTGATTTTCTGGTGGACGGAGCAAGCGGAATTGCAAGAAAGGCCCACATCAGTGAGTTTGTCATCGGACTTACGGTCGTCGGATTCGGCACATCCTGCCCCGAACTTGTAGTCAGTGTTACGGGTGCTCTTGCAGGGAACGCTGATGTTTCCATAGGGAATGTTTTAGGATCCAATATCTTCAACGTGCTCCTGATTCTGGGACTTACTGCAGTCATAC
The DNA here is from genome assembly GCA_024402025.1 of Bacteroidales bacterium. Taxonomy (GTDB): domain Bacteria; phylum Bacteroidota; class Bacteroidia; order Bacteroidales; family UBA932; genus Cryptobacteroides. The sequence goes on along the minus strand of JAKSJY010000022.1, from coordinate 10,767 downwards.
TCCCCATTGAAATCACGGATTCGAATCTGAAAAGGGATATCCCTGTCGCATTCGGGGTGACGATTCTTTTCGTCCTGCTATGTCTGAAAGGCACTCTCAATTATGTGGACGGCATCCTGTTTCTGATTCTTTTCGCCGTATATATATATTTGAGCTTCAGGAACGGGAACAGCGAGAAGGACCCTGAAGGGAACGCCGGCGAAATGCCCCTGTTAAAAGCTCTGATTCTCACCGCTGCAGGGCTTGCCGCGCTCATATTCGGAGGAAAGATGTTCGTGGACAACGCCATCGAGATAGCAAGGAAAATCGGAGTAAGCGACAAATTCATAGCGATTACCCTGCTTGCAGGCGGGACTTCCCTGCCGGAACTTGCAACCTGCATAGTTGCAGCAGCCAAGAAGAAAGGTCAGCTGGCACTAGGCAACATATTAGGCAGCAATGTTTTCAACATTCTGCTGATATTGGGGATCTCGAGTTTGATCTCTCCTCTGCACACGACGTCAATGAATGTCGCGGACTATGTCACGCTTCTCTTAAGTACGGCCGTGCTCTTCCTGTGCGCGTTCACATTCAGAAAGAAAAGCATAGACAGAATCGAAGGCGCATTACTCCTTCTTCTCGAGGCGGCATATTTCACCCTGCTGGTTCTGAATATCTAGAAATTAATCGCCAGGCCGAGAGTCGGCGACAGGTACCACGCGTCATTCACGACTATACGTTCCGAGGGGATTTTTCCGTAATAACGGTCAATGATTCCGGGCTGGTCGTACGTTGCCTTCAATGAGAAATGAACGTCCAGACTGACGTTGCCGCTCAAGGAGTGTCTGTAGCCGGCGCCTGCCGCAAAAGGAACGACAAGTGCATCGAACTTGAATTCGTGCGTGGCAAGTCCCCCCTCTGCGAACGCGACGAATCCGCTTCTCCCCTTCCCGGAAGGACTGTAGGTAGCCCGTATTTTTAGCGGGAATACCCTTCGTCGGGTCGTTATTCCCTCGTATCCGAACAGCAGGCTGAGCATCCACCTGTCGGTAAGATTCATTCCTACATACACTTCGCAATACCCGTTGCTCGCGTACTCGAGGTCTGTGGAACGGCTGTCTATCCTATAACCGATCTCCGTCTTGAAATTGTTGTGATATGAATGGACCAGCTGTGGGGAGAACCCCCAGACAGCCCCAAACCTGATGCCGTCCTTCTCTTCCGCAAAAGCATTCTGCCCTAGAAGAAAAAGTAAAATTATAATTTTCAATTTGTTGCGCATCAGAATCTATAGTAAATTGTCAGGTCGGGAAAGACACACCTCGAAAGTCCGTTTATATAGAAGGACAAGGCAGGTGTCCCATACGTCTCCTCATTCCTCAGATGGAGTCCGGCTTCCAGGCTGAATGAAATCTCGAGGTCAACCCTTTTCTCGAATTCCAGCAGCCACCCGGCGCAGAAGCTGGCGCCCGCCTCGAAACCCGGAGCCTTGAACTTGTCGAAAAAACTGTCTCCGCAGTACCCGGCCTGCACACCCGCGCCAAGAAAAAAATTGTATTTGAAATCTGCAATTTCCTTACTGAAAGTAATATGTTTGTTCTGATAGACCGCCTTGATACCGGGGACATCCCCGCTGCCGGAATATATATCCAACAGATCGGCATATACCGTTATGGTATTCAACGAGGCTTTGTTCGAAGCATCCCCGAAACAGAACTGCAGCCCATATCCTTTCACGGAATTGTAAAGACCTATGCGCTCGGGAGAAGCCGCCCCGGATGAAATGTTGAGACACATCATCAGGATTACTGACAAAAAAGCTGTCCTTATCGGCTTTGGCATAAAGTTGAAGTACGAATACGAAGGTACAGAATATTTTTCGTAAATTAGCGTCCTGATGAACAACAATTGCTCGACATCCGTACTGCCGCCCCTTCCGGAAAGAATGAGACCAGCATCCATAGAGGATTATGTCGGTCAGGAACACCTTGTCGGAAAAGGCTGCATCCTCGGGAATATGATAGAGAGCGGCAATCTCAGTTCGTTCATCCTGTGGGGCCCGCCCGGAGTTGGCAAGACGACCCTCGCCTCGATAATAGCACATTCGACGAACCGTGAATTCTACACCCTGTCAGCCGTCAGCGCAGGAGTCAAGGAGGTACGTGAAGTGATCGACTCCGCAAGAAACAGCGGAAACATGTTCCGCAAGGGAGGTGCCCCCATCCTGTTCATCGATGAAATCCACCGTTTCAGCAAGTCGCAGCAGGACGCACTGCTCGGTGCCGTCGAGCAAGGCGTAGTGATTCTGATCGGAGCCACTACGGAAAATCCCTCATTCGAAGTCATCACTCCTCTGCTTTCAAGATGCCAGGTATTTGTCTTGAAATCACTTGGAGTTGACGACTTGAAGAAATTGCTTAAAAGAGCCCTGGAATGCGACCCGGTCCTCAAGGAAAAGAATATCGAGCTCCGGGAATCCGACGCCCTGCTGAGACAGAGCGGAGGAGATGCACGAAAGCTACTCAACATCCTTGAGATTGTCGTGGATTCCCAGGCCGGGAGCAAGGAAATCATCATAGACAACTCCATCGTAACCCGCTGTCTCCAGGAAAATGTGGCCATCTACGACAAGTCGGGCGAGATGCATTACGACATAATATCCGCATTCATCAAGAGCGTCCGCGGATCGGACCCCAATGCCGCGGTGTATTATCTCGCAAGAATGCTGGACGGTGGCGAAGACCCGCTCTTTATCGCAAGACGTCTTTGCATTCTTTCCGCCGAAGACATAGGACTGGCCAACCCGAATGCAATGCTTCTTGCAAACGCCTGTTTCCAGATTGTACACTCCATCGGCATGCCGGAGGCAAGGATTCCCCTTTCGGAATGCGCCATATACCTTGCATCCTCTCCTAAGAGCAACTCGGCCTATCTGGCTATAGACAAGGCACTTGCCAGGGCCAAGGAAACGCAAACCGCAGCTGTGCCCCTCTACTTGAGGAACGCCCCGACTTCCCTTATGAAAGACCTCGGATATTCCGACGGCTACAAGTACGCGCACGACTTTCCGGGGCACTTCACCCCCCTCGAGTTCCTTCCTTCAGGCCTGGAAGGCAGTGTATTCTACAAGCCGCAGGACAACAGGCACGAAAACACACTCGCATCCTACCTGGCCTCCTGCTGGCCCAAATACTACTCGAAGAAAAAATAAAGAGAATAAACGTTTAAAAACGGATATCCTCAATTTTTGACCGTATCTTTGGCATCAAAGAAAACGGACTATGGAAAACAGGATATGCACTCTTCTGTGCGTTACGGCGCTTGTATGCATCGCCGGATGTTCATCGACGCGGAAACTCAATGCAATAAGAAGCCGGACTATGACTGCGAACATCAGCTTGCCTGAAATGGTCTGCAATCCCTCGGACTCGATAATACGCAAATCCGCAATGGACACCTTGAAGATAAGGGATGACCAGGGGCGGGAAATGCTTCTGATGAAAGCAGCCAGGGATGAGGAAACAGGCGAGATGGTAGCGGTCGATGAACTTGAAGCCGTAATAGTGACCGCAACCTTCCGCAATGTAGCCGAACGCGGGGGCAAGGTAAGTCTGGACTTCAAGATAAGGGTCCCCCATACGATGCTGGACAGCAAATGGCAGATAAAACTGCATCCCCAGCTGGTCATACTGGGAGAGGCAAGCGGGATAGATGACGTTCTCATCACGGGATCGGAATACAGAAAGCAGCAATTGAGAGGATACGAACAATATGACAGGTTCATCTCCCGGATAATCACCGACCCTTCGGAATTCATTGACATCGCTAACCTGGACAGGTTCATCGAGAGGAACATCCCCCGACTTTACGCGTTCAAGACGGACAGCAGTTTCGTGTCGGACGAAGACTTCACCTCCGTTTTCGGTGTCGGAAGCCGGGAGGCCATAGAACACTATACCGACAATGCGGCGATAAGGAGAAATGAATCGAGAAAAGCCGGCAAGGAAAGGATGTTCCTGAAATATATAAGGAATCCGTTATTAAAGGAGAACATCAAATTGGATACGGTATTATACAGTCCATCAGAAGATTTTACATATCAATACAATTATTCTCTAAATACCAGGCCCAGATTGAGGAAAGCAGAGATATACCTGAACGGGGAAATCTTCGATGGAGAGAAAGTCCTCTATACAATTCCGGCAAACGACACCGTCACTTTCTATATCAGCAGCATCTCGATGTTTGCAGACCAGAGCGAGCACTTCAAGACAAAGATCATCGAAAGGAAAGTCGCCGCAGACATGAGTTGCAATCTGGCGTTCAAAGTCGGGAAAAGCGAAATCGACACTGCTTTGGACGGCAATGCGGTCGAGATTCTAAGAATACGCAACAAGTTGGACGAACTGCTTGAGAATGTGGAATATGACCTGGACTCCATCGTCGTCGAATCATCCGCATCCCCGGACGGAAGATACCGTACAAATGCAATGCTCTCACTTGCGAGAAGCCGTTCCATATCGTCATTCCTTTCCGGCCAGGTAGGGAATCAGGCGCTTCCGTTCACTGCAAGAAGCAAAGGGGAAAACTGGGAACTCCTTTCTCAACTTATTGATTCGGAAATAAATATATCGGAGGAGTGCAAGGAAGACTTCAAGCGTCTGATGCTTATTGACTCTCCTGATGCAAGGGAAAACGAATTCAAGAAGAGCCCCTGTTTCAAATACGTGAAGGACAACCTGTATCCCCTGCTGCGTTCCTCGTCCATCGTGTTTCATATGCACCGGAAAGATATGGTGAAAGACACTATACATACGACCGTCCTCGACACGACTTACATGGAAGGGGTAAGCATGCTCAAAGATATGGACTATTCGTCAGCCCTGGAGATACTCAGAGACTATCACGACTACAACACTGCAGTCGCATACCTCGGACTGGGAAGAAACCGTTCCGCCCTGGACATACTCGAAGGCCTTGAGAGAACGGCTGAAACAGACTATCTCACCGCAATCCTGTATTTCAGGACGGGAGATATCGGCAAGGCCGTCGACAGATATGTTTCCGCCTGCCGCAAAAATCCATTTTTCGTACACAGGGGCAACCTGGATCCGGAAATATCTTCATTGATCAAAGCATACGGACTCAATTCGGAATAATTGATTAAATTCGCGGAGACAACCAATCGCTTTCCTGTATGAAGAAGAAATTATTGTTTATTGCGGCATCCCTTTTCCTCGCCGCTTCAGCCCCTGCAAATGACAAGGTAGTAGCCTCTTACGTGACATCCTGGACAAAGGTGATGCCGGACCCCTTCCTGCTCACACACGTCAACTATGCTTTCGGTCACGTGAACGACACGTTCGACGGCGTCAGGATCGACAATGTCGGGAGGCTCAAGGAGATAGTGGCGCTGAAGGAAAAAAATCCCAATCTCAAGGTCGTTCTCTCGATAGGAGGCTGGGGCAGCGGAAATTTCAGCGAAATGGCTTCCTGCAAATCCAACAGGGACAAATTCTGCAAGGACTGTGCGAAAAAGGTGAAAGAACTCGGCCTCGACGGCATAGACATCGACTGGGAATATCCGGGAGACGGCACCGGAGCCAAAATTTCCTGGAGCAGATATGACAAGGACAATTTCTCTCTGCTGATGAAAGGATTGAGGAAAGCATTGGGCAGGGATCGGCTCGTCACCCTTGCCAGCTGCTGCGATCCCCGCTTCATCGACTTCCCTGCCGTAATGCCATACCTGGACTTCGTGAATCTTATGACTTACGATATGGGCAGCAATGACAAGTTCCATTGCGCGCTCTACGAATCCGAAAACACCGACAAATGGACTGCAGACTCTTCAGTCAAGGCCCATATTGCCGCAGGCGTTCCAGCAGACAGAATTGTGATGGGTGTTCCGTTCTACGGAAAAGGTTCCAGGGAATACCGCGGAGGACACGATTTCAGAAGAATTTATCCCATAGCGGAAGGCTTCACGGAAAAGTGGGATGAGAAAGCCCGCGCTCCCTATGTGGTCAACGCAAACGGAAAATTCGTGTTCGGTTTCGAAAATGCGAGGTCCCTTGAGGGCAAATGCGAGTACATCATCGCCAACGGCCTTCGCGGAATAATGAATTGGGAATACGCAGGAGATGACGACAACCTTACGCTTACAAGGATAATGCATTCTATTTCAGACCTATGAAAAAGATATTCATTTTGTTTCCTATTCTTCTCTCCTGTAGCGGGAAGGAGAATACCGTGACATCAAACTATTTTCTTTTTTCTTCTGAAAATTGCGAGAATGTTTCATTCGTCAACACCGGCAAATTCCAGGTCTGGACGGAGAAAGACGGTGTTGTAAGCGCCTCAACCTATTCGCTCAACGGCAAGGCCCTGAATCTTAACGAAGGAAAAGGGTTCTCGCAGCAGGACAAGGATATCAAAGCAGCCTATCCGGCATCCGCGTTCAATCCGCTGACGGGAAAAGGTTTTCTCTCCGAAAATTCGGAATGGTTCCCCGCAAGCGCCCGGACCGCAGGGCTCAAGAAAATCATCTTTCGCCCCGCTTCCAACTATCTGCAGCTGAATATTTACAGTGACGATTCCATTACTACGCTTTATTCCCTATCCATCGAATCGGAAATTCCCTTGTGCGGAGAAGGTGATATCGCGTACTATTCCGACGGACGAGCTTATGTCAGGTATTCCGGCAATCAGGGAAGCAGGATACTATACGCGAATTTGGATTCTGCAGGAGTTCCTCTCAACCCCGGCAAGCCGTTCCGACTTGTCCTTCCCCTTCCGGCATGCATTGAGCTCGATTCGCTGATTGTCAGGTACCGTCTGTCAGAAGGCTGGAAGACCGAGACATTGGAATTCAAAAAAGCAACAATATCAATTGGGGAAACAATAATTGCCACCGTAGGCAGGCACGGAAACATTTTCTCGGACTACAGAAACGAAACACCATATTCCGACATCGATTGGAACAAGGTCATCCGTGTAAATACCACAAGCCACACCCATTGTGAGGATGACAGGACTCTGGACAATCTGCGCAAGCACAACATCGAGTTCTTCACCTTTTCAAATTATCACCCGGCCACCCCCACATATCCTGCAGGAGAGATGAAGGCCGGCCGACGCGGCCTTCCTGTAACGGATTATCCGCTCGTTGTCAACGGAGTTCTTCAAAACGGCCCCTTCGACTGGAATGAAATTGTCGGAAGCTGGGCGGACAAACTGACACCGGAGCTGAAAGCGCAACTCCCGTTCAAGGAATCGACAGAGAAAATGTTCAAAACCTGGATTCCGGAGACTCTGGAAGCTCCGAATGCAGAACACTATTCGTTCCGTTTCGATGGGAAGTACTATGAAATGCATATGTGTTGTCCCGGCTCGGCATATTGCAGCGGAACATTCGACGCCCACGACACCTTCGGCACCGAGAAATACGGAGGCTTCAACCACGGAACCGGACAGCATTGGAAAACAGGAATCGACAATATGGTCAAGGGACTTATCATCCCTTCAGGTGGAGGAGTGACCATCAACCACCCCGGCTGGTCGAAACTGACGGTCGAACTGATCTGCGAAATTCTGGATTATGATGCCAGGGTTCTTGGTATTGAGATATTGAACAGCACCGGAAATGATGAAGAATACTGGGACAAGGTTCTTTCAACCGGACGTCAATGTTTCGGTTTCTGCGTGCCCGACCATCTGGCCCAGGACAGAATTCCCAACGAAATATTCGGAGTCAATGTACTTCTGGTACATTCGAAAACTGTTCAAGCATGCCTGGAGGCATATAGAAAGGGGAATTTTTACGGGGCAATCAGAGGATACGGGGAATTGTCCTTCACACGAATCGAATTTGATGGACACGTCATTCACGCGGCAACAGATGCTCCGGCAATTTTCGAGGTGATTACCGATTCAGGCACGGTTTACACCTCCGAGGGCACTTCAATCGAGTATTCTCCATCAGGTATTTTTGCCCGCGTTCGCGCAACGGCGTCCGACGGCTGCGGCGAAATACTCTATTCTCAGCCATTCATTCTTAAAGAATAATTTGGATATTTCATAGATTATCACCAAATTGCGCCCGGTTAGTTACTATTGCACCCTATTTCGGAACACAAATGAATACATTTAAAAAGACGGTACTGTTGTGTATCTGCGTCCTGACGTCAATCTTGTCCTATGCCCAGAGCGGAAATAAAACCGCATCCATATACGGTACGGTCAAGGAAAAGGGAAGCGGGAAACCGGTAGAATTCGCAGTCATCAAGATATCCCCATCCGAAGCGTACACCACCACCAATCAGAAGGGTGAATACGCCTTTGGAAACATCGAGAGCGGCACATCTGAAATCACGGTACAGTTTGTCGGGATGGAGACGGCGACGAAGACCATAGACGTAGTTGCGGGCAAGGAATACAGAATGGATTTCGAACTCGTCGAGACCAATTTCCGTCTGGAAACCGTAACTGTAGTCGCAACCCAGAACAAGAGCGGCAGTTCGACTTCGTCGGAAATCTCCCGTCAGGCGATGGACCATATGCAGACAAGTTCCCTCACCGACCTTATGGGTTTCCTGCCCGGTGCCGCACTGTCCAACCCGAACCTTTCATCCGTAAACCATTTCAACATCCGCACGGCCTTTGACGGCACCGGAGGAGGTACCGCATACGGCCAGAGTATGAACAGCCTCGGCACCTCCATCATCGTCGACGGCGCTCCGGTTTCCGCGAACGCCAACCTTCAGGCCCTTTCTCCGTCCATCGAGGGAGCCAGCGGCACCACCCAGGGAGGCATCGACGCCCGAGGCATTTCCACCGACAACATCGAATCTGTCGAAGTTATCCGGGGTGTACCATCCGTCGAATACGGTGACCTAACTTCCGGAGCCGTCGTGGTGCATTCCAAAGCAGGTCGCGAGCCCATCAGCATACACGTAAAGGCAAACCCCTACACCTACCAGGCCGCTGCATCCGGAGGCTTCTCCCTCGGAGAGAACGCCGGAATAATGAACGTGGCCGCAGACTACGCCTACAGCACCGCATCGCTCTATCAGGCTTACTCCTATTATCAGAGACTGAACCTCAGGGTTTCGTGGGCAAAGACCTTCGGAAACATCCTGTCCACATCCACATCCCTGAATCTGGGACACAACACAGATACGACCGAGCCGAACCCTGACGACATGCTCAACAACGTCGCAGCAAACGGAAACGAGAACAACATCAGGTTCAACACAAACGGCACCATTTCAGTCAACAAGGGCTGGCTGAAAACCATAAAGTACACCCTGTCCGCGTCCTATGCCGACAAATACGACTACCAGCAATCCAATTTCAACGGGGACAAGCAGCTCTATACGACTATCCTCACCGACGGAGCGGTTGTCTCCAACATAGCCGGACAGGATGTCTATGACATCGACGGCAACAAGATGACCTCCATCCCCGCCGGAGACATGGACAAGAGCATATACTTCATCAGCAAGGGTCTTACCGCCTACGAGATTTTCGGAGACGAGATCAACGCCTTCGCCCAGATCAAGGCCGACTTCAACAAGAAATGGGGCAATATCAACAACCATATCCTCATCGGTGTCGATTTCAAGACCGACGGCAACCTCGGAGACGGCAAGATTTTCCGCGGAGAGACGCCACCTTCCTATATGGGCGCGGAAAACTACGCCTCATACAGAATCAGGGCTTATAAGGACATCCCTTTTATCAACCAGTTGGGAATATACGCAGAAGACACCTACCGTCATATGATAGGCGGAAAGAACCTTCTTAACGTAAAGCTTGGAGCCAGGTACGACAACATCAACGGCAAGAGCGTGATCTCCCCGCGAATCAACGCATCCTTCGACATTGTTCCCGAAACGGTAACCGCCCGTTTCGGATGGGGAGTCAATGCAAAGGCACCTACCGTGATGTACCTGTATCCGGAAGCCGCATACTTCAACATCTCCAACTACATAAGCCCGGACGACAAACTTAACGTCGGAACCGTACGCAGCTTCAATACGGAAAACAAGGATCTCGAAATTGCAACCCTTCGCAGAATAGAAGCGGGCATCGATTTCAAACTGTTCGGAAAGTATTCCGTTTCCGTCACAGGCTTCGAGGACAGGATGGACAACGGATACAGTCTGGGGCGCACGTCAGACACCTACAAGCTTGTACCGTTCAACAGATACCTTGCCGTAGAAGACGGAAACGGAGGCTATGCCCCCAAGTTCGACAGAACCTACAATATTTTCCTCGGATACAACACCCCCCTCAATTCCATAAAGACAATCAACAGGGGTATCGAGTATGAAATCGACCTGGGACGCTTCAATGCCATCAGAACCTCATTCTACCTGAACGGAGCATACATCCAGTCAAGGTATACCGATATGAGCGAAACCGTCCAGAAGGACAACAACAATACCATCGAGCGCGACCTGATAGTATATGAAGGAGGAAGATATACGAACGCCAAGGACAAGTTTCTCACCACGTTCAGAATCACGCACAACATCCCTGAACTGGGATTTGTAATCTCACTTGTCTCCCAGGTGAACTGGATGGAAAAATACTGGATGGAATCCAACGTTGCGGATGACAAACTTATCTCCCGATGGATTTCCTGCAAGGACGGAGTCATACGCGACTATGACTACTCCCTTGCCGACACTCCCGAATACAAATACCTGAAGGGAGGCACTTTCCCGGACAACAGGTTTACCGCCGAGGATTATTTCCCTACGATTTTCTTCAACATCAATA
>JAKSJY010000021.1 GCA_024402025.1 Bacteroidales bacterium | reverse complement strand
GGTCACCGCATCGTCCAGGGCGCCGACTTCTTCGACGGCTCCGTTCTGGTGGATGAGGAAGTGATAGAGAAGATCGGCATCTGCTGTGATTTCGCTCCTCTGCACAATCCCGCCCATATTCTGGGAATACGCGCGATGCAGGAGGTTCTCCCCTCCGCGCCCCAGGCGGTGGTTTTCGACACGGCTTTCCACCAGACTATGGAAAAGCCGGCATATATGTACGCTCTCCCATATGAATATTATGAGAAATACCGCGTCCGCCGTTATGGCGCTCACGGAACGTCACATCAGTATGTCTCCCGAAGGGGAGCCAAACTCGCCGGAATCGATATCGACAACAGCCGCATCATCACCTGCCATATAGGCAACGGATCTTCCGTCACCGCCATCCGCAACGGCAAGTGCATTGATACGTCGATGGGATTCACCCCTCTCGAAGGAATGACAATGGGTACGCGCTGCGGCAACATCGATGCCAGCATCGTCCCCTACATAATGAAGAAGGAGAACCTCACTCCGGATGAGATGACCAACATCCTCAACAAGAAGTCGGGCCTTCTCGCCCTTACCGGCATCACCTCGGATATGAGGGACACCGTCGCTCTCAAGGATGAAGGCAACCCCAGGGCGAAGGTTGCAATCGACAAGGTCGTTCTCGACATCACCAAACTCGTAGGCGGCTTCATCGCCGAACTCGGTGGCGTCGACCTTATCGTCTTTACTGCCGGCATCGCTGAGAACAACGCCTGGCTCCGCAGGGACGTATCGAAGGCGTTCGCATATATGGGCGTCAAGATAGACGATGCGGCGAACGACGCCGCGAGGAGGGACGAGGCCATCATCTCCGCTCCGGACTCCACGGTCAAGGTGGCGATGATTCCTACGGACGAGGAACTCGTAATCGCCCGCGATACAATGCATCTGGTATTAAACAAGTGATATGGACATTATTCAGCAGATCATAGCGCGCGCAAAGACATCCACTCAGCGCATCGTTCTCCCCGAATCGTTCGAGGAGCGCACCATTACCGCGGCCGACAGGGCAATCGCCGACGGCCTCGCGGACATCATCCTCATCGGAAACAGGCAGAAGGTTCTCGACTATGCCGAATCCCTCGGCCTGAAGAACATCTCCAGGGCCACCATCATCGACCCCGAGACCTCGGAGAAGACGGCCGAATATACGAACCTCCTCTACGAACTGCGCAAGGCGAAGGGAATGACACCCGAGCAGGCTGCGCAGCTTGTAAAGAACCCTCTCTACTTCGGTTGCCTGATTATCAAGAGCGGAGATGCCGACGGGCAGATTTCCGGAGCTCTTTCCACCACCGGTGACACCCTCCGTCCCGCACTTCAGATTATCAAGTGCAAGCCCGGCATCACCTGCGTCAGCGGTGCGATGCTTCTCGTTACCAAGACTCCCCAGTACGGAGAGGACGGAGTTCTGGTCGTGGGTGACGTAGCGGTTACCCCTATGCCGGACGCATCGCAACTTGCGCAGATTGCCCTCTGTACGGCGGATACGGCCCGCGCAGTAGCAGGTTTCAAGCAGCCCAGGGTGGCAATGCTTTCATTCTCCACCAAGGGCTCCGCAAAGCACGAAGTCGTCGATAAGGTTGTCGAGGCTACCGCTCTCGCCAAGCAGCTCGACCCTTCACTTTGCATCGACGGGGAACTTCAGGCGGACGCGGCCCTCGTTCCGGGCGTGGCTGCGAAGAAGGCCCCCGGCTCGGATATCGCCGGAAAGGCCAACGTCCTCGTATTCCCGAACCTCGAGGTGGGTAACATAGGATACAAGCTCGTTCAGAGGCTGGGGGACGCAGACGCCATCGGACCTATACTGCAAGGCATTGCAAGACCCGTCAATGACCTCAGCCGCGGGTGCAGCGTGGATGACATCTACAAGATGATAGCCATCACCGCCTGCCAGGCAATGGCATAGGATCAAACCGATTATCGATTTGTCACGTTCTTCCGTTTTTTCGGAAGGACGTGATATTTGTAATACAGGAAAGAGGCAAGGGCGATCACTGCCGAGCCAAGTCCCAGCAACTGGTAGGTGAACTTCTTGAAGTTCAGTACTGTATCTCCTGCAATGACGTATGTGAAACATACGGAGGTCAGGAATACCGCGGGCAGGAGCGTCAGCAGGAACACGAAGTCGTTCGGTCTCGTGCGCGTGAAGTGTGCGGTAATCATCCACATACATACGCAGGCCAGGAACTGGTTGGCAAGCCCGAAGTATCTCCATATCTTGTTGAATCCGTTTTCGTCCGCAATGTTGAACCAGAGCAGCAGGGAGGCTGCAATGAAAATGGGGATTGCGATGCGGAACCTGTTGCGTATGGGTTTCTGATCCACGTGCAGGAAACCTGCAATCGTAAGTCTTGCGCTTCTGAATGCGGTGTCTCCGGAAGTTATGGGCGCGGCGACAACTCCGAGTATCGCAAGAATGCCTCCGACGATTCCGAGCCAGGATCTGGCTACGCTTGTCACCACCTCCGGGGCCTGTGCGGAGCTCGCTCCGACTTCCGCCATTCCTCCGTCAAAGAAGAAATATGAGCTGACTGCGGCCCAGATCAGGGCAACGATGCCTTCGGTAATCATCGCCCCGTAGAATATGGGACGTCCGAGTTTTTCATTCTTAAGGCAGCGCGCCATCAGGGGAGTCTGCGTCGAGTGGAAACCGCTGATGGCTCCACAGGCAACCGTGATGAAAAGGCAGGGGAAAATCGCCTGGCCGTTGAGGCCTACGCTGGGGCCCCTGTTGCCGAGGCCCTGCCAGAATTCGGGTATTGTGGGCCATTTGATAAACAGGCACACGCAAAGTCCAATGGCCATGAACAGCAGAGCGAATGCGAAAACTGGGTAGATCTTTCCTATGAGCTTGTCGATAGGCAGGAGCGTCGCAACAATGTAATATCCGAAGATTAGCAGCACCCACATCATTATCGAAGACTTCTCCGTAGGCATGAACCCGGCAATGTCTCCCAATATCAGCGCAGGGCTGTAAACGAACACGACTCCTACGAGCAGCAACAGTATGAGTGAGAAGCCGAGTATGATGATTCGGGATTTTTTTCCGAGATGGTGGCCCACGATGTCAGGCAGAGTCGCGCCTCCGTCGCGTATGGAAAGCATACCGGTCATATAGTCGTGCACGCCTCCTGCGAAGATGGAACCTAGCACTATCCAAAGATAACAGGACGGACCGAACTTCGCGCCCATTATCGCGCCGAAGATGGGACCTGTGCCGGCGATGTTAAGAAACTGTATGAGGAAAACCTTCCAGGTCGGCATCGGGACGTAGTCGACTCCGTCGGCTTTTGTGATGGCCGGAGTTTTTCTCGACGGGTCGGGGCCGAAGATTCTGTCAACGACTTTCCCGTAGATGCAATAACCTGCAATAAGGGCGACAAGGCTTATTAGAAATGACCACATAGTTATTTGAAAAATGTAAAATGCACTCTGCCATACACGCGCTCCCTGAAGAATCGCGGATGGTCCTTGAAATTGTGCTCTCCCCCGTGCTCCAATATGAAGTAGCAGTCGGGGTGGAGAATGTCGGAGTCGAATATCTTGTCAGGTATGGCCTCGAGTCCTTCCAGGGCATATGGGGGATCCGCGAAGACCATATCGAATTTTTCGTGGCAGACGGGCAGGAAGTCGAACACGTTGTCGCGCACCATCACGACTTCTTTCAGCCCCAGCCTTTCGGCCTCGGTCTTGATGAAGCTGGCGTTTTCCCGGTTCATCTCCACGCAATAGACCTTCCCGGCCCCGCGTGAGGCGAATTCGTACGATATGGCTCCCGTCCCTCCGAAGAGGTCGAGGACTTTCAGGTCCTCGAATTCGTACTCGTTGTCCAATATGTTGAAAAGGGCTTCCTTTGCGAAATCGGTGGTCGGTCTTGCACTATAGCCCATCGGGGGCTGGATGATGCGTCCTTTGAGTTTTCCGCCGATTATACGCATGTTTCGACTCCCTTGAAATATCTGAACAGTGACATCTGCTGCTCGTCATCCAGAGGATTCATCCAGCATATCGTGGAGACTTCCGGATTGAGCTGGAGCTGTTTGAGGGCGAGGAAGATGAAGTATTCCGCAGTGGTGAAGTCCTCTGCCCTGAACACGTTGCACAGCAGCAGCGTCTTGCCCTGGGCAATTGCCAGGCTCAGCTCTCCGTCTTTCCAGCAGCACATTATCTTGTTGTAGTCGCTGCAGGCGGGAAGCTTTTCGATAAGCGGAAGCATCGCCGGGACCTCTCCCGGATTTTCCTCCGCGTACACGAGCCAGGCGTCGTAGGCCGGGACATTTACGGACTTTACCGGAGTGTTCTCCGGCATATCAAAAACCTGTGCGAGAAAATTTCCCGCACAGTTCTCATCGTAAAATTGGGAAGGCACCAGTGTGCACTTCATATTATTCCCAGTTTCCTGCGTTGTTGTTAGGAGCTGAAACGCTGCCTACCTGAAGACCCTCGTACCTGTTCTTTGCACGGCAGTCGGCGTCAAGATTGATGCGCAGCTGGTTGTCCATGCCCTTGAGAAGCTGCCTGTAAGGCATACGGGCTTCGAAGAGAGGAACGTTCACACCGGAAACCTGCTTGATGACAGCTTCCATCTCGACTTCTGCGCCGTCTGAGAAAGGAATGTAGCGGAGGTCGTTGACGTTGAAGTTCTCGCGGTTGTTGAAAATGGTGTCGCGGACAGCGTATTTCTGGTCGATCGTGAATGCGAGGTTCTTGTCCCCCTCGAGATAGAGTCCGTAGAGATATCTGTTGAGCTGCTCTCCCCTGAGAATCATTCCTCTGTAACCGAGAGCCTTCTTCACTGCCTGAGTGTGGGCATAGGTGAGGGAGTCGTCCTTCGAGCCTATCTGGAGCTTTACGATAATCTCGCCGTTCTCGTAGAAGTAGATGAGGGAGTCCATCGACTCGGCATACTTCCCGTTCGTGCTCTTGTAGGCATCCTGAAGCGTGCGGATATCTTTGAGACGCTCGATTGCGACCTTCTCGCGGGCTGCAGTCTCCTTGCCGAATTTCACGGGCTTGAGGATGCAGGCGATGATGACAACCACGAGCACTATTGCCGCTACGGGCAGGATGCCACGGGTGATTACGCTGTTGAGAGTCTTGTTCTCAGTGAATTTAAGAATACGATCTTTTGTTTCCATATGTGTTTTTTATTGTTTCAATGCATTGGCGCAAAGTTATGAAAATCCTTCAAATAATGCAATATTTTGACTAAATTTGCGCGATATGGATTTGTCAGGGGTACATCGCTTCGAAGAACTTGTCCGCCTTGCGCGGAATATAGCTGTCACCACCCACAGGAATCCCGACGGGGATGCTCTGGGGAGCAGCGGTGCCCTTTACCATTATTTCCGCGCGAAAGGCAAGGCTGTCAGCGTGGTTCTCGCGGATCCGGTGCCTGACACTCTCTCTTTCATATACGAAGGTGTTCCGGTCTGCGGCCCGGAGGCTTTCGACGGTTGCGACCTGCTCGTGTGCACCGACTTCAACCTGATTTCCAGGGCCGGTGACATCGAGCCCGCAATCCGTGCCTGCAAGGCCCCCAAGGTCCTGATAGACCACCACGTCGGTCCGGAGACCGAAGCTTTCGACCTGGTCTTCAGCGATTCCGGGATGTCTTCGGCAAGCGAGCTGGTGTTCTGGATACTGCGCGGGATGGAAGGCGGGACGGCTGCCCTCGGACCGGAGGCGGGACGCTGTCTGATGACGGGGATGACCACCGACACCAACAACTTCGCGAATTCGGTCACTTCAAGTACTCTAAGTATGGCCGGCGAACTTCTTGAGGCGGGAGTGGACAGGGACAGGATACTCTCCCAACTCTACAACTCCTACAGGCCGAACCGGGTGGCCGCGATGAGCTGGCTCCTGGACAACGAACTCCATCTGAGGGAGGACGGACTTGCGTATATCGTGGTGCGCGATAAGGTCTGGCACAGATTTGGCTTGATGGAAGGCGAACTGGAGGGACTGGTGAACATACCGTTGTCGATAGGCTCCGTCAATATGAGTCTCACCCTGCGTGAGGACCCCGCTCAGGGGTATTACAGAATCTCCCTCAGGAGCAGGGAAGGCTGGTCCGCAAGGGAGCTTGCGATGAAGGCTTTCCACGGCGGAGGACACGAAAAGGCATCGGGAGGAAGGCTCTACTTCCCGCAGGACATAGAGTCTCCGGATGACGTATACGATTTTATGAAAACTTTGGAAATATGAGAAATATTATAGTGGCACTGTATGCCGTGTTATGTCTTTCATCCTGCGCGATAAGTCCCGTGTCCGGCGACAGGGAGTCCGCACAGAGAAAATTCGACGCCTGGGTGGCGAACAACAGGACGGCATCCTGGACAAGGACGAATCTGGGTTCGTGGATAGTTTCATCCGCTCCCGGGGACGAATCCAAGCCTATGGGGGCGGTCGGGGATTATCCTTTCGTCCTGATAGACTATTCCATCATCAACCTCGACGGTTCTTTCGATGCCTACTGTTCGGCTGACACCGCGAAGGTGCTCGGAACTTTCGACCCCAAGGACAAGAGCGTCTATTACGGACCCAGAATCAACTATCGCGGCACGTCCACCATGTACGCCGGCCTTTCGGAGGTTATCAACACGATGAATGTCGGAGGCAGCTGCAGGGTGGTCGTACCCGGTTGGCTGCTTGTCGCAAAGTCCTACGCCACAGGTGAGGAATATCTTTCCAAGGCCGATGAAATAGGGGATGCGAAGATCTTCGACTTCACCATCGTCGACCGAATCGCGGACGTCGATGCATGGGAACTTGCGAAAGTGAAGTCGGCCTGTGGCCCCAAGGCGGATTCCCTGGATACGGGAGTGTATTACAGGCGCACCGCCGAGCCTTCCGACGACAGGAAAATCACCCTCGACGACGAAATTTACGTGAACTACATCTGCAGACGCCTCGAGGACGGCCAGGGAGTCGACACCAACATCAAGGACTCGGCAAAGGTGTTCGGCATATACAGCGATTCGAAATCCTACACCCCCCTTCTCATCAACTGGGCGGAAGAGGCTTCCGAACTGACTATGACGGCGAGCGAGAGCAAGATGATAAAGGGCTTCGCCACCGCTCTGTTCAATATGCACCCGCACGAATCCGGAACCGCCTATATGACTTCCGCGTTCGGCTACTCCACCTCGGGCTCCGGAGACGCCATCCCCGGCTACTGTCCGCTGATCTTCGAAATATCCATTGTTGACAAGTCTTGACAGTTTGAGATGAGTGAGATCGGGGCGGCCCCTACCGAACTGGGCACAGAAAGAATCAGAACGCTGCTTAAGAGATTCGCCATTCCGGGCATCATAGCCCAGACGGCGGCTTCCCTCTACAATATGGTCGACAGTATCTATATCGGCCATATTCCGGGAGTGGGCTCGTATGCCATCTCGGGTCTTGCCGTCACCTTCCCGCTGATGAACCTTTCCGTCGCGCTGGGCACCCTCGTCGGGGTGGGCGCGATGACCATGATTTCAGTCCTGCTCGGGCAGAAGAAATACGACACCGCCGGGAAAGTGCTATCCAACGTGCTGACTCTCAACGTGATAATCGGCATCCTCTTCACGGCTGTCGCGCTGATTTTCCTCGACCCCATCCTGCGCTTCTTCGGTGCGTCCGACAATACTCTTCCCTTTGCCCACGACTATATGTTCATCATCCTCCTGGGCAACACCTTCACGCACCTGATGCACGGCTTCAACGGCATCATCCGCTGCTCCGGGCATCCGAAGACCGCAATGGGGCTGACCCTCTTCACCGTCATCTCCAACGCCATCCTCGACCCCGTCTTCATCTTCGTGCTCGGGATGGGCATCCGGGGTGCGGCGCTCGCGACCATCATCTGCCAGATACTGGCCCTCATATACACCTTGAAGTTCATTGCGGACAAGAAAAGATTCCTGCATTTCCCCAGACCCCTTTTCCAGTTCGACTGGGGAATCGCGCGCAAGTCCCTTTCCATCGGACTGGGCCCGTTCCTGATGAACACGGCAGCCTGCATGGTCGCCCTCTTCGTCAACCAGCAGCTCCGCAAATACGGCGGAGACCTTGCAATCGGTTCCTACGGCATTGTGAACAGGTTCACGATGCTGTTCATCATGATATGCATGGGCTTCAACCAGGGACTTCAGCCTATAGCGGGGTTCAACTACGGTGCAAGGAAATACTCCAGGGTCAGGAGGGTGTTCAAGCTTGCGGCGGTATGCGAAACGCTGGTGACGGTAGCCTGTTTCCTGTTTTCGGAACTTTTCCCCAGATTCGCCGTGTCGCTGTTCACCAATGACGCCGAGATGATAGAACTTTCCTCCAGGGCGTTGAAGCTGATGAACTCCGGCATCTGGGTGGTTGGATTCGGGATAGTGTCCTCCAACCTTTTCCAATGTCTCGGAATGGTGGGGAAGTCCATCTTCCTTTCGCTTTCCAGACAGCTTATCATACTTCTGCCCCTGCTCTATACCCTGCCTCTGGTCAATGAGGAGATAGGAGTCTGGGTAAGTTTCCCGATATCCGATTTTTTGAACGCCTTAATATCCCTGGTAATGATTGTAGCCCTCTTCCGCAAGTTGTCCGGGCTCAGGGACGGGGATGACCCGGCGATTCTCGGCAGTACACTTAAATAACGCGATGCATACAAGACAGGAAAACATTGAAGCATTCGGCCGCCTCCTCGACATTATGGATGCGTTGAGGGAGAAGTGCCCGTGGAATGCGGAACAGACTATGGAGTCCATCCGCCCCATGACTGAAGAAGAGGTCTATGAACTGAGCGACGCCATCCTCAAGGGCAACGCCCCGGAGATTTCCAAGGAGATAGGGGATATGCTCTACCATATGGTTTTCTACGCAAGGATCGCGAAGGAGAAGGGCGAGTTCGACATCGCGGACTGCATAGGGAAAATCTGCGACAAGATGGTGTTCAGGCATCCTCACGTATTCGGGGATGAGTCTGGCAGGCATCTGACCGCGAAGGAAATAGCCGATACCTGGGAACTGGTCAAGGCCAGGGAGAAGGACGGCAACGTTACGGTGATGGCCGGCATCCCCGATTCGATGCCCGCCGTGCTGAAGGCTATGTCGATGCAGCAGAAGGCCCGCGGCTGCGGTTTCGACTGGGAGCGCAGGGAGGATGTCTGGGCGAAGGTGGAAGAGGAACTCGGAGAGGTCGAGGAGGCTGCCGCGCAGGAGGACCCCGCCCATACCGAAGAGGAGTTCGGCGACCTGCTGTTCGCCACCATCAATGCCGCCAGGCTGTATGACATCGACCCGGAGGCGGCCCTGAACAAGGCGTGCGACAAGTTTCGCCGCCGTTTCGGATATCTGGAGGAAAACACCCTCAAGAAGGGAATAAAACTTACTGACCTTACTCTCGCGCAGATGGATGAAATCTGGGACGAGGGCAAGGCGAAAGGTCTTTGACCCGCAATGTGGACCGATAGGACGGAACTGCTTCTGGGCGCCGCGAAGATGGAAATACTCTCCGCGGCCAGGGTGGTCGTGGTCGGAATAGGAGGCGTAGGGGCGTATGCCGCAGAGATGCTGGTGCGCGCCGGGATAGGGCATCTGAAAATCGTGGATTCGGACACTGTCGGGCAAACCAACATCAACCGCCAGCTGCTGGCGCTGCATTCCACCGTGGGACTGCCCAAGACGGAAGTGCTCTCCGCGAGGCTGGTGGACATAAATCCCAAATTGGACCTTTGCTGCGAGCAGGTGTACGTCGACGAGGAGAATATGGCTGCCGTGGTGGGGGAGTGCGACTACGTGGTGGACGCGATAGATACGCTCAGCCCGAAGGTAGCCCTGGTCCAGTATTGCCTTGGCGCAGGTATTCCGCTGGTCAGCGCGATGGGCGCCGGTGCGAAGACCGATGCCACTCAGGTGCGTCTGTCTGACATTTCCCGTACGAGGGAGTGTCCTCTCGCCCATCAGCTGCGGAAGCGCCTGCACAAGTTGGGTATCTATGAAGGCTTCCAGGCCGTGTACAGCGAGGAGCGCCCCGCGGTGGAGTCGGTGATAATGGAGGAGAGCCGGAACAAGAAGTCGCAGGTCGGGACGATTTCGTATCTGCCCGCCGTCTTCGGCTGCGTCTGCGCGCAGGCCGTCATATTGGGTTTGTTCCGAAAATAAGTTATATTTGCATACCTATGGCACAGAATACACTTTTGGAGAAGGTACTTTCGCTTCAGGACAAGTTCCAGTCCCTGCAGGATCAGCTTGCAAGCCCGGATGTGATGTCCGATATGAAGAAGTACGTCCAGTTGAACAAGGATTACAAGGAACTCGAGCCCATCATCAAGGCCGGCCTTGAATACAAGAAGACGATCGAGAACCTCGCCTCCGCGCGCGACATCCTTATGAACGAGAAGGATGACGAACTTCGCGAGATGGCCCGTGAAGAGATATCCGGGCTCGAGGCGAAGATACCCGATATGGAGTCCAACATCAAGCTCCTGCTGATTCCCGCCGACCCGGACGATTCGAAGAATGCGATGATAGAGATCCGCGGCGGTACCGGCGGCGACGAAGCTGCGATTTTCGCTGGCGACCTCTTCAGAATGTACCAGCATTTCTCCGAGACGCGCGGCTGGAAGCTCGAGATTACCGACCAGGCTCCCGGGACATCCGGAGGCTTCAAGCAGATAGTCTTCAAGCTCAGTTCCAACACGGACGGAGTGTACGGCGTGATGAAGTACGAGTCCGGAGTGCATCGCGTGCAGAGGGTTCCCCAGACCGAGACCCAGGGTCGAATCCAGACTTCCGCGGCTTCGGTGGCCGTATTCCCCGAGGCTGGCGAGTTCGACGTGGACCTGAAATGGGACGACATCAGGCTCGACCTTTTCTGCTCGTCGGGTCCGGGAGGCCAGGGCGTCAACACCACCTATTCTGCCGTACGTCTTACGCATATCCCGACGGGGCTTGTCGTCCAGTGTCAGGAGGAGCGTTCGCAGCTCAAGAACAAGGACCGTGCATTCGAGGAACTCAGGACCCGTCTTTACAACCTCGAGCACCAGAAATACCTCGATGAAATAGGCGCAAAAAGAAAGACAATGGTCTCCACGGGCGACCGTTCGGCCAAGATCAGAACATACAACTATCCCCAGGGGCGTGTCACCGACCACCGTATCAACTGGAGCATGTACAATCTTCCGGTATTTATGGACGGCGACATTCAGGAGTGCATAGACCAGTTGCAAATCGCTGAAAACGCGGAGCGCCTCAAAGAAGCCGGAGAATAAGCGATGTCATTCTACGACCAGCTGCCGAAGTACATCACTACGCGGCAAAGAATAATGTCCACCGTGTTTTTCACGGCATTCTTCGCCGTGGTCTTCCAGCTGCTGACCGTACCTTTCATCCGAAATACCTGGTTCCATATCGGGTCTTCTCCCTCCACGGTGCTGACGCTCCTCTTCGAAGTCATCTCCCTTGGCGTCGTAGTCCTCAGCAAGAGGCTTATCTTCATAGCCCAGGCCAGCGGCGGCATTACATATCTCAACTACGGCCTGCGCTCCTTCGGCGAGGCGGTGGTGATTTCCTCCCTCTACACTTTCCTGACCATCGAGGGTTATGACTATGGCCTGCTCGAACTCTCCGGCGCCCCCAACGGATTTATGGTGTTCATCGGCTCGTTCATATTCTGCGTTCTCTGTCTCGGTTTCTCCTACGTTGTCACCGCCCAGTACTTCGCTATCATGGACAAGAACAACACCATCCGCCTGATGAACTATTCGTCGGTGGTCACGGACACGGAAATCCTTCCCTCCGAAGAGCAGAAGATCACTCTCTATGACGATGCCGGTGCGCTCAAACTTGCCGTCAGCATAAACAATATCTTCTACATCGAGTCGGACGACAACTACATCAAAGTCTGGTATTCGGACGCATCGGGCGCCGTCAGACAGTATATGCTCCGCTGCCGCCTGCGTACGGTCGAAGAGAGCTTTTCCGGGAGCGACCTTGTCCGCTGCCATCGCAAATACATCGTGAACATCAAGAAAGCCGAAGTCCTCAGACACGAGAAGGACGGCTATGTGATAGATCTCGGACTTTCCTCCATAGAAGAGATTCCGGTATCGAAGACCTACGAGGAGAGCGTTCTCTCCAAATTCAATTCCCGCTGATATGTGGCAAAGACCTCAGACCCTCTATTTTGCCGTCGCAACGGCACTCCTCTGCGTAATGACGTTCGGAAACGTCGCAGTCATCTATGCGGAAGGCGCAAGTGAAGCCGTTCCCTATCTTGCAAAGCTCCCTTATGCGGTCCTTATCCTGATTTCCGCCGCGGCGAATCTGCTGAGCGTGTTCTGCTGGGGCCACAGGGGACTTCAGATGAGGCTTGGAGTCGGCTCCGCCGTAGTGCTGGCCGGACTTCAGATATGGCTTGCCGTGGATTACTTCTCTGCCGCAGACGGAATAGTCTTCAAGTTCAGCGCCATCTTTCCCCTCATTTCCCTCTTCTTCGACATCCTCGCCGTAAGGGGAGTGTGGGCTGACGAACTCCTCGTCCGCAGTTCCTCAAGGCTGCGTTCCGCAAGAAACCGTTCCAAAAAACAGCAATAGAGCTATGAGAATTCCTGAATCTGAACTCATCATCAACTCGGACGGGTCGGTATTCCATCTCCACATCCGTCCGGAGCAGATTGCCGACAAGGTGGTGCTCGTCGGCGACCCGGGGAGAGTCGAAATGTTCCGCGGCATCTTCGACGCCGTCGAATGCGAAGGCGTTTCGAGGGAATTCGTATGGATTACCGGTACTTACAGGGGTAAGAGAATCACGGCCCTTTCCACCGGCATCGGAACGGACAATATCGACATCGTGATGACAGAGCTGGACGCCCTCGCAAACATAGACTGCTCCACCAGGGAGGTGAAACCCGTCCACAGGTCGCTCTCCATAGTGAGGGTCGGTACCTGCGGCGCCATCCAGCCCGACGTTCCTCTCGGCTCGTACATACTTTCCCACTACTCCGTCGGCTTCGACAGTCTGATGGGCTGGTATGCGGGCAGGGACAGCATTTCCGATGCCGGGATGGAGGAATCCCTGATGCGTCATATGAAATGGCCTGCGGCTCTTTCGCGTCCGTATTTCGTCAAGGCTTCCGAAAAACTCATAGACCTTTTCTCGGGCAGCACCGTCCGGGGCATGACCATTTCCGCCCCTGGATTCTACGGCCCCCAGGGACGTGTTGTCAGGCAGAAACTTGCGATGCCCGACATGATGCAGGACATCGAATCCTGGAGGTACGGTGACTGGAAGATCACCAATTTCGAGATGGAAGGCTCCGCCATTTCAGGAATGGCCGCCAATCTCGGACACGATGCCGCCACGGTGTGCTGTGCCATTGCGCACAGGTACCTCAGGGATGCCGATACCGATTACAAGCCAAGGGTACTCGGGTTGGTGGCCCTCGTGATGGACAAACTTTCGGAAATCTGATATGAAAGTATCCGCAAGACTCAACACCGTGTTGCAGTACGCCCGCGACGAAGCCATGCGTACAGGCTGTCTTGCGATTTCAACCGACCACCTTCTTCTCGGCCTGCTGAGGGATAGGGAAAATGACGCCTGCGCCACCCTCTCTGCCCTGGGGGTGGACCTGGATGACTTGAAGTCCGTTCTTGAATCGAGGCTCTTCAGCCCCAGAATGGTCTCCTTCGACGATGCCGCCTCGATGCAGATGGCCCGAAACGCGCAGAACACCCTGAACCTTACCGTAGTGGAGGCTGAAATTGCCGGCAGTTCGGAGCTCGGCGTGTGCCACCTTCTGCTTGCAATCAGCAACTCGGCCCTTGCCGCCTGCCAGGACTACTTCCGCTCTCTTGGGATAGACCACGCTTCGATATCCTCGTACATGAAAGCTCATTCCCTGCTTCGCAAGGTCGAGGTGGATGCCGCTCCGCCGGCCTCCTTCACCCATTTCATGCAATTGATAACCGACCCTTCACTGATTTCATAACCGGCATACAATGGACAGCATCAAGGAAATATACAAGACAGGCCCCGGCCCGTCCAGCAGCCACACCATCGGTCCCCACACTGCGGCCCTGCGCTTTGCGCAGAAATACCCGTCGGCGGCATCTTTCCGCGTCACCCTTTACGGCAGCCTCGCCGCCACCGGCAAGGGCCACGGAACCGACCAGGCCGTTATCTCCGGCCTTGCACCCGCACCCGTCGAGGTCGTATGGCGCGCGGATGTGGTGAAGGAATACCATACCAACGGAATGTTCTTCGAGGCCCTGGATGCCTGCGGCAATGTTGCGGGCGATTGGACAGTGTACAGCATAGGAGGCGGAAGTCTCTCCGAAGGCCCGTGGAACAGGCCGGGGTCCGATAACGTCTATCCCCACCACAGCCTCTCCGATATTCAGAAATATGTCGAGGACGAAGGCCTCACTTTCTGGGAATATGTCCGCAAGTTCGAGAGCGAAGACCTCTGGGAGTATCTTTCCCAAGCCTGGGATGCGATGCAGAATTGCATACGTGAGGGGCTCGAAAGGGATGACAGACTCCCGGGGTGCCTCAAGCTCAGGAGCAAGGCCAAGCAGTACTATCTCCGTTCTTCCGGATTCAAGGACTCTCTCCAGAGCCGCGCCCTCGTCGCGTCCTACGCACTTGCGGCCTCGGAGCAGAACGCAAGGGGCGAAACGGTCGTCACGGCCCCGACCTGCGGATCGTGCGGCGTCCTCCCGGCCGTGCTCTACCATATGAAGGTTGCGCACCATTTTTCCGACAGGGACATCCTCAAGGCGATGGCCACCGCCGGGCTTTTCGGCAACGTTATCCGCACGAACGCATCCATCTCCGGAGCGGAAGTCGGCTGCCAGGGCGAGGTGGGCAGCGCCTGCGTGATGGCCGCGGTGGCGGTGAACCAGCTTTTCGGCGGCACCACGTCCCAGATCGAATATGCGGCTGAGATGGCTATGGAGCACAACCTTGGCCTTACCTGCGATCCTGTCTGCGGGCTGGTCCAGATCCCTTGCATAGAACGCAATCCGCTTGCCGCGCTCAGGGCCCTCGACGTGAGTCTCTACGCTCTTCTGAGCGACGGGCGCCATATGGTTTCCTTCGACAAGGTTGTCGATACGATGAAGCGTACAGGAAAGGACCTTCCAAGCCTCTACAAGGAAACTGCGGGCGGCGGTCTCGCATCTCTGGAAATAAGCAAATAGCCGTCTCCGGCTATTGTTTTCTTCCTCGGAATCCACTATATTTGTATGTTTATATGCAAACTAAATTTTAGGACAATACAATGGATAACGAGGTGAATAACGGGGAAGAAATGGTAGAGCAGAGACACGGCATAATCGAGCCTGTCGAGATTGACCAGGAAATGCGTTCGGCATACATCGACTACTCGATGTCGGTCATTGTGTCCCGAGCTCTTCCCGACATTCGTGACGGGTTGAAACCTGTTCAGAGGCGTGTGCTTTTCGGAATGGACGATCTTGGGATCGGCTATTCCGGCCAGACGAAGAAGTCTGCGCGTATTGTCGGTGAGGTTCTCGGTAAGTACCACCCCCACGGAGACTCCAGCGTATATGATGCGATGGCCCGTCTGACCCAGAGCTGGAACCAGAGATACCCCATGATCTTCGGACAGGGAAATTTCGGCAGCATGGACGGCGACCCCGTCGCTGCGATGCGATACACCGAGGCGAAGCTCGAGAAGATATCCGAGGATGTGCTTGCCGATCTCGACAAGGACACCGTCGATATGATGAACAACTTCGACGACACTCTCCAGGAGCCTACAGTACTCCCAACGAAACTCCCTCTGATACTTCTCAACGGTTCTGCCGGCATCGCCGTCGGAATGGCGACGAATATGCCTCCGCACAACCTTTCCGAGTGCTGTGATGCCATTTGCGCCGTCATCGACAACCCCGACATCGACGTCGAGGGTCTGATGCAGTATATCAAGGGCCCCGATTTCCCTACGGGCGGAATCGTGATGGGCCGCCAGGGCATAATCGACGCTTTCACTACCGGACGCGGGAAGGTGGTCCTCAGGGCGAAGGCCGACATCGAGGAGGACAAGAACGGCCGCCAGATGATAGTCGTAACGGAGATTCCCTATCTCGTGAACAAGGCCGAGATGATACGCCGTATCGGAGAGATGGTCTCCGACAAGAAGATCGAAGGCATCTCCGAGATTCTGGACCTCAGTACGTCGGAAGTCCGCATCGAGTTCAAGCTCAAGAGGGACGCCAACGCGAACGTCGTCCTCAATACTCTCTACAAGTACACCGCCCTGCAGTCCAGCTTCGCATACAACAACGTCGCCATCGTGAACGGACGTCCCCGCACCCTTTCCCTCAAGGAAATTCTCTGCGAGTTCATCGACTTCCGCCACGAGGTGGTGGTGCGCCGCACCAAGTTCGACCTTGACAAGGCCCAGAAGCGCGCCCATATCGTAGAAGGTCTGCTCAAGGCCATCGACATCATCGACGAGATAGTGGCCCTCATCCGTGCATCCAAGAGCGTCGACGAGGCCAAGACCTCGTTGATGGACACCTACGGCTTCTCCGACCTGCAGGCTGCGGCCATCGTCGAGATGAAACTGCGCCAGCTCACCGGCCTCGAGAAGGACAAGCTCCAGGACGAATACGACAGACTCCTCAAGGACATAGCCCGCTACAACGAGATTCTCGGCAGCGAGGAGGAGCAGCTCAAGATAGTAAAGCAGGAGTCTATGGAGATGAAGGAGAAATACGGCGATCCCCGCCGCACCGAAATCACCCTCAGCGCAGAGGAATTCAATCCCGAGGACTTCTACGCGGACGAGGATGTGGTCATTACCATCTCCCATCTCGGATACATCAAGCGTACCTCCCTGACTGAATTCCACGTCCAGGCCCGCGGCGGCGTCGGCAAGAAAGCCAGCGCTACCCGCGATGAGGACTTCATCGAGCATATCTACGTCGCCAATATGCACAGCACGATGCTCTTCTTCACCGAGAAGGGCGTATGCTACCGCCTGAAGGTCTACGAAATCCCCGAAGGCTCGCGCACTTCCAAGGGACGTCAGGTCCAGAATGTGCTGGCAATAGACGCGGATGACAAGATAAAGACCTACCTCAATGCGGCGAAGATCGAGAGCCGCGAATACACCGACAGCCATTTCGTGGTGCTCATCACCAGAAAGGGTGTCATCAAGCGTACCTGCCTCACCGAGTTCGCCAACTCCCGCAGCCGCAACAAGGGACTCATCGCCATCAGTTTCAAGGAGGGCGACGCCCTTCTCGACGCCCTGCTGACCAACGGCAACGAGGAGATAATGATTGCCGCACGAAACGGCCGTTGCGTAAGGTTCAACGAACAGGATGCCCGTGCTCTCGGACGCAGTTCGATGGGTGTGAGGGGTATCAACATCGATGATGACGACGAGGTCGTCGGAGCCATCAGCAGCGACGTGACCGCGGAGGACGCTTCCGGACATACGATACTTGTTGTCAGCGAGCACGGATTCGGAAAGCGATCCAGCATCGAGGAGTACCGTATCACCAGCCGTGGAGCGAAGGGAGTCAAGACTCTCAACATCACGGAAAAGACAGGCACGCTTGTTGCAATAAAGAACGTTACGGAGGACAACGACCTGATGATAATCAACAAGTCCGGACTCACAATCCGAATGGCCGTAACCGACATCCGAATCGCCGGACGCGCCACCCAGGGTGTGAAACTCATCAACATCCGCGACAACGACAGCATTGCTGCAGTCTCGGCTGTCGCACACGAGGAGCCGGAGGAAGTGTCCGAAGCGGCGCAGGAGGAAGCACCAGTTGCAGAATAACCAAACAATTATCGATATGAAAAGAATTCTTATTGTCATCAGCATCCTTTGCGCGATGCCTGTTGCAATGAACGCCCAGCAGGTCAAGTCGATTGCATCTGCGAAGTCCGCTGCCGAGAAGGCTCAGACAGCTGCCGAGAACCCCAAGCAGAACACCAAGGCTCAGACCTGGGTCAAACTCGGTCAGACAATGATCGACGCATACCTTTCTCCTATGGGGAACGGTTGGATCGGAGCAACTCCCAAGGACCTCGAAATCGTGATGAACGGCGAGCAGCCTACATCTGTCGAGAACGTCACACTCACTGACGGCATCTACACAAGGCAGTCATACGCTACCAGCGACTATTATTTCAACCAGTCCGGATGGCTCCAGATGATCATCGTTACGAAGCCTATCTTCCCTGACGTGCTTGACCGCGCACTCGGCGCATTCTCCAAGGCCGGAGAGCTTGACGTCAAGAAAGCCAAGAGCAAGGATATCATCAACGGCCTCAAGACCCTGAACACCAAGTTCACCGAGGAGGCTTACAACGCCTACTCCTTCGGTGACATCAAGACAGCCAGCGCGTGCTTCGAGAAAGCTGCAATCGCAAGGGAGACTGCACCTCTGAGCATCATCGACACCAACGCCGTATTCAATGCAGGTTTCACGGCCTACGTCGCCAACGACCTCGACCGTGCGAAGGCATTCCTCCAGAGGAGCGTTGAACTCGGATATTACGGAGAGGAAGGAGACGCTTACGTCAAGCTTTCCGAAATCGTGAAGAACCAGGGCGACACCACCCAGTGCCAGGCATATCTCGAGGAGGCATTCCAGAAATTCCCTCAGAGCCAGGGCGTGCTCATCGGCCTTATCAACTTCTATATGGACGGCGAAGGCAACGCTTCACGTCTGTTCGAACTTCTTGACGCCGCCAAGGAGAACGAGCCCGGCAACGCTTCCCTCTACTATGTCGAAGGAAACATCCACTCCGAACTCGGTGAAATCGAGCAGGCTGTCGCTTCCTACGAGAAGTGCGCCGAGATCAACCCCGAGTACGAGTACGGATTCATCGGAGAAGGCCAGATGTTCTACAACCTCGCCGTGAAGATTCAGGAGGAGGCCAATGCCGAGGAAGACTACAAGGCTTGGAAGGCTCTTGACGCCAAGTTCGCCGAGACCCTCAAGGCCTGCATCGAGCCTTTCGAGAAGTCATTCGTCCTCACCAAGAACGATGAAGTTCGCGCCGTGATTGCAGAGTATCTCAAGAACGCGACCTTCCGCTTCCGCGACGAGTCACAGGAATACGCTGACAAGTACGAAATCTACGACAAGTACGTGAAGGAAAACAAGAAGGACTAATCCTCCTTCCTGTCGAAGGCCTTTACAATCTTTGATACCAGAGGGTGTCGCACTATATCTTCCGAAGTGAAGGTGACGGTTGCGATGCCCTTTATGTTTTTCAGGAGTCCGACACCCTTTACCAGTCCGGAATCCTCTCTGTTGGGAAGGTCCACCTGGGTGGCGTCTCCGGTGACTATGAACTTTGCGTTGCAGCCCATTCGGGTGAGGAACATCTTCAGCTGGGACAGGTTGGTGTTCTGCGCCTCGTCGAGAATCACGCAGGCGCTGTCCAGCGTGCGGCCCCTCATGTACGCCAGGGGAGCTATCTGGATTGTGCCGTCCGCCATGAAGTCCTGGAGCTTCTTTGCGGGAATCATATCCCCAAGTGCATCGTAAAGCGGCTGGAGATACGGGTCCAGTTTTTCCTTCAGGTCTCCGGGGAGGAATCCCAGCCTCTCTCCGGCCTCGACTGCCGGACGCGTGAGGATGATGCGTCTGATCTCACGGTTCTTCAGTGCGCGTACGGCCAGCGCGATTGCGATGTATGTCTTTCCCGTGCCGGCCGGTCCGAGCGCGAAGATAAGGTCGTTTTCGAAATAAGCCTTCACCATTTCCTCCTGCCTCCGGTTCCTTGCACATATCGGCTTGCCTTCGGTGGAATGGACGATGGGGGCCGCGGCGTTCATCTCGAAATCCCTGGATGAGCTGTCCCCGTCGAAAAGGTCGTCCACGTCGTAAACGCTGAGGTTCATTCTGTGCTTGCGCTTTTCCACCAGCATCCCGAACTTCATCGCGAAATCCTCCACTTCTTCAGCCTTGCCGTCCAGCAGTATTTCATTGCCCCTGGCCACGGTCTTCACGTTCGGGTAGAAATTGCAGAATTCCTGCAGTATCCTGTTTCCGGCTCCGTAGATTTCAACGGGCTCGAATTCGTCTATGGTGATTGTTTTCTTCATAATACTGCGACAAAAGTACAAAACATTTGTTATTTTTGCATATTGACCAATAATGTGGCTTATGCGTAGATTTATTGCAGTTTCAGCGCTTCTTGCCGTGGTTTTCTGCGTCGGAGGATGCGACTTTGTCAGAAAGGTCGCGGGACGTCCGACATCTGCGGAAATCCAGGCTATGAAAATCGAAACGGAGCAGAGGGATACCGTAGTTGAGGAAATCATCCTCGAGAGCCTTGTGCCTGAAGAAATCCCCGATGTCCCCGTAAGGGACTGGAGCAATCTCGTCTCGGCTGGACTTCCCTGCGGGTATTACATACTTGTCGGGGTCTTCTCCAATGCAACCAACGCCTCCAACCAGGCCGCATATGCCCGCCACTGCGGGTATGAACCGACTTTGATTCCCTTCACCAACGGCAACACCGGGGTCGGTGTCTGCGGAGGAGATTATGCCGCGGCAGCATCCTGCTTCGAGGCCGTCAAGTCCCAGCCTTTCTGTCCCAAGGATGCGTTCGTGCTGAAAATCAGATAGATATTATGAGAAAGTTCCTTTCCGTTACGGTCCTCTGCTGCCTTTTTGCAGGACTATGCCATGCGCAGATGCGCGACAGGGTGGAGATGTTCGCGTGCGCCGCGATGGAAGGAAGACTAGCCGGCAGTGATGGCGAAAAGGAGGCGGCGCAGTATTTCGCGTCCGAGCTCAAGGCCGTGGGTGTGGATCTGCTGTACGAAAACGACGTTTTCGGACTCAAACAGGACAACGGGGACACTCTTACCTCAAGGAACGTCATAGGCTATATCCAGGGCTACGACCGCAAGCTTCAGGACCACTACATAGTGATTGCCGCGCGCCTGGACAACCTTGGCTCGCGCAGCTACACCGTCAACGGGGAGCAGCGCACCAGAATATACCGCGGTGCGAACGGCAACGGCTCCGGCCTTTCGATGCTTGTCGAACTTGCGCAGCGTCTCAGCC
>JAKSJY010000020.1 GCA_024402025.1 Bacteroidales bacterium | reverse complement strand
CCTGCGCTTGAAGACGCGATTCGAGTTTCTGCGTCAGGAAGCGGGTGTTGAAAGTCCCGGTGTAGTATATGAGCAGACAGTCCACTCTAGAATATATTCAGTTTTCGTATCAGTTTGAGAACTCCGGTAGGGATGAGCCCAACGAGAACGATCAGAATCTTGCTTGAAAGTCCCGGAGTAATGCGTGACCTCCCCTTGAACATCGCTCTGACCGTCTTTGCGGCATGTTTTTCAGGGGTGATTATGTATCCGAGAACCAGTCCGGTCCTGAGGGCTGCAGGCTTGAGACGGTACAGCCCGGTGGCGACGGCTCCCGGCCGTACGCAGGTGACCGTCACGCCTTGTCGGAAAAGTTCGATGTGCGTGGCTCTGGAAAAGTTCTTCAGGAATGCCTTTGTCCCGGAATATGTCGCCAGCCTCTGGACGGCGATGTCGGAGGTGACTGAGCTCATGTTGAGGATGTATCCCTTTCCGCGTGCGGTCATATCCCTCCCGAAATAGAACTCGAGCATAGCCGGAGTATATACGTGCAGATTGAGTATCAGCGAATTGAATTCTTCGGAGTCCTTGAGAAAGTCCCGGTCGTGGTAGACTCCGGCGTTGTTGATGAGGACTTCCACTTCGTATCCGCGTTCCTCGCAGAATCCGTGCAGCTGCTTTGCGGCGCTCTGCACCCCAAGGTCCATCACGACCTCGACGACCTCCACCCCGAAATCGGAGCGGATAGCCGACGCCTTCCCGGCAAGGGCATCCCGTTCGTTGCTGACTATAACGAGCCCGTATCCACGTGAGGCCATCTCCCTGGCATAGCAG
Organism: Bacteroidales bacterium; assembly: GCA_024402025.1. Taxonomy (GTDB): domain Bacteria; phylum Bacteroidota; class Bacteroidia; order Bacteroidales; family UBA932; genus Cryptobacteroides. Next base: position 20,345 of record JAKSJY010000020.1, on the reverse strand, counting down.
TATCCTATGCCGGAACTGGCTCCGGTTACCAGTGCGAATTCTCCCTTCATTGCAAATTATGCAAATATACTAACAAACTGCCATAAATTTGATATTGCAACTGTCTTGAATTATCTTTGTCGGAACGAATGTTGGAAGGTATGTTCAAGGAGATTGCCGAAATACTGTCGACCGCGATCCTCGTCACCGGGCTGGTGACGGTGATGATGATGCTGATAGAATGCTTCAACGTGTGGTCCAAAGGACGGTTTACCAGGGCTGTAAGCGGGTCCGGTCCGTTGCAGGTAATCATCTGTGCCCTGCTGGGAGCGGTTCCGGGATGTATGGGTGGTTTCGCCGTAGTGTCGATGTACACGCACGGTATAGTGAGTTTCGGTGCCCTGATAGCAATGATGATCGCGTCTTCCGGGGATGAGGCTTTCGTGATGCTGGCGATGATGCCGCGTCAGTCGCTGTTTATCATCGCGGGTCTGACGGTACTCTCGATCGCGGCGGGTTTCCTCACGGATGCGGTCTATAAGCCGGCCAAATCCGTGCATTTTTGCGACAACGAATTCGCCACCCACAGTGAGGACGGCATAAAGGGTTCGCACCATTTCAGCTGGAAGAGGGTCGCCGTCATTCTCGGCGTCGGACTGTTCCTTCTCTCGCTGTGCATGGGGCTGCTCGAAGAGGAAGCTGAACCGGGGGTCGCGCAGGCGGAGTTCCTTCTCGGTAACATCAACCTCCTGAGCGAGGACTGGATGAACGTGATGTTCGCTGTCTTCGGTGTGTCGGTGCTTTTTATGGCGGTCTTTGCCAGCGACCATTTCATTGACGAGCACCTCTGGCACCACGTCGTATGCGAGCATCTTCCCAAGATATTCCTCTGGACAACCGGCACCCTCGTCGTGATAGCTCTCCTGATGAACTTCTTCGACATTTCATCCTGGGTAAGCAACAATGTGTTGATTATGATACTTGTCGCTGCGGCCATAGGTGTCATTCCGGAGTCCGGGCCGCACCTGCTTTTCGTCACGCTGTTCGCTTCCGGCATTGTTCCGCTTCCGGTACTGGTTGCAAGCTGCATCAGTCAGGACGGACATTCCGCGCTTCCGCTTCTCGCCGAGAGCCGCAAGTCCTTCATCGCCGCAAAGGCTGTTAATTTCCTGATTGCCGTGGCGGCCGGGCTCGTACTGATGTATATTGGATTGTAAACCACATATTTCGTGTCTTATGAACACTTATAGAGATTTTGACAATTATTTGAAGGAATATCCCAGCGAGGATGGTTTCTTCGGGGAGTATGGCGGAAACTATCTTGACAACCCCGAGTTGGTCAAGGCTTTCCACGAATACGCCGAAGGCTACAACACCATTGCGCAGTCATCCCAGTTCATTGCCGAGCTGCGACGCATACGCAAGGAGTTCCAGGGTCGTCCGACTCCTCTCTATCACTGCCAGAAACTTTCGAACCTTCTCGGCAAGACTCAGATATACCTGAAGCGCGAGGACCTGAACCATACCGGAGCCCACAAGCTCAACCACTGTATGGGAGAGGGGCTTCTCGCGAAATATATGGGAAAGAAGAAACTCATAGCCGAGACAGGCGCGGGTCAGCACGGAGTGGCTCTGGCTACTGCCGCCGCTTATTTCGGTCTTGAGTGTGACATCTATATGGGTGAGGTCGATATCGCGAAGCAGGCCCCCAACGTTGCAAGGATGAAGCTCCTCGGAGCCAGGGTCATCCCCGTTTCAAGCGGGCTGAAGACCCTCAAGGAGGCCGTCGACGCCGCCTTTGAGGCATATTCGCGCGAGTATCGCAATGCAATCTACTGCATCGGCACCGCGGCGGGTCCGCATCCTTTCCCGCTGATGGTACGTGACTTCCAGCAGGTCATAGGAGACGAAGCGCGCTCGCAGTTCATCGAGATGACGGGCCATCTTCCCGACAAGGTGATCGCCTGCGTGGGAGGAGGCTCCAATTCCATAGGCACCTTCGTGCCTTTCCTTGCCGACCCGGTGGAACTTTACGGAGTGGAACCTCTCGGACGCGGTCCGAGGCTCGGTGACAATGCCGCCAGCATCAATTTCGGAAAGGTCGGCGTGATGCACGGCTTCAACAGTTACATGCTTGCCTCCGAAGACGGCTCTCCGGCACCTGTCTATTCCAATGCCAGCGGTCTCGACTATCCCGCGGCGGGTCCGGAGCATGCGCTTCTGCACGACCTGCACAGGGTCAACTACGTTACCATAGACGACAACGAGGCTATCGAGGCGCTTTTCCTCCTGTCCAGGGTGGAAGGCATCATCCCCGCCATAGAGAGCAGCCACGCCCTTGCCTATGCATTGAAGGTGGCGCGTGAGGGTCGTCCGAATTCGGCGATCGTTACTCTTTCGGGACGCGGGGACAAGGATCTCGATTACGTTATGGAGAATTATGGTGACGGCACCGAGTTCCTCGCAAAACGCGGAATAAAACTTTGATGTCGCGCTTTCCGATGGGCTTTGTCGACCTCGTCTCCGCGTTTCTCCTTGCCGTTTCTCTCTGTGCGGACTGCTTTGCCGTGACTTCGTGTTCCAGTGTGACATTGAAGGACGTCAGTTTCCGCAAAGTCCTTCCCATAGCACTTGCCTTCGGCGTCATCCAGACCCTGCTGATGTTTCTCGGATGGCTTTTCGGAGATATCTTCGTAGGCGCAGTGGAGAAGGTTGCGGACATCATAGGTTTTTTGATGCTGCTTTACGTGGGCGGGTCGATGATACTGGAGGTTGTCAGAGGGGAGCAGAACACCCGCAATCTCAACGGAATCCGGAATATAGTCATCGGCGGCGTAGCGACCAGCCTTGATGCGTTTGCCGTCGGAATCAGTCTGTCCATGGGACGTTGCTCCGGAGCGGAGGTGGTGGCGGACCTTGCAGCCGTGTTCATCGTTACCGTACTGTCTGTCGTCGCCGGTATCTTCGGCGGCAGCAGGATAGGTGCGAAGTTCGGCAAGCCTGCCGAGGTGGCCGGGGGTTGCGTGCTCATTCTCATAGGTTTGAATATCCTGTTCAAGTTTGTCTGACTTGTCCGATTTAATGTTATATTTGTAGGATTGGAACAACAGGGTATATTATGTCAAAAATTGTTACTCTCGGCGAGATAATGCTTCGTCTGAGTCCTGAGGGATGCGAGCGTTTCGTGCAGTCCTCGGGTTTCAGAATCATTCCCGGAGGGGGAGAGGCGAACGTTGCGGTAAGTCTGGCGAATTTCGGCCACGATTCCGTTTACGTCACCAAACTGCCGGCCCATGAAATCGGACAGATTGCGCTCAATTCCCTGCGCAAGTACGGAGTCGATACCGGACACATTGTCCGCGGAGGTGAGAGGATAGGCTTGTATTATGCCGAGACCGGCGCCTCGATGCGTCCCTCGAAGGTCATATATGACCGTGCCCATTCCGCGATGGCGGAGGCTCTGCCGGAGGATTTCGATTTCGATGCGGTGATGGAGGGTGCACAGTGGTTCCACTGGTCGGGCATCACCCCTGCCATATCTGACAAGGCTGCGCGTGTGGTACGCCTTGCCTGCGAGGCTGCCGTAAGGCACGGGGTTACCGTGTCGGTGGACCTGAATTTCAGAAAGAAGCTGTGGACCAGCGAAAAGGCCGTTTCCGTGATGCGGCCGCTGATGGAATATGTGGATGTATGCATAGGGAACGAGGAGGATGCGCAGCTGTGCCTGGGGTTCAAACCGGATGCGGATGTGCAAGCCGGCAGGACGGATGCCGCCGGGTATGAAGGCATTTTCCGCAGGATGGCGCAGGAATTCGGATTCAAGTATGTGGTCTCGACGCTCAGGGAGTCCTACTCCGCGACGCACAACGGGTGGAAGGCATTGATATACGACGGGAAGGAGTTCTATCAGTCGAAGCGCTATGACATCGATCCCATTGTGGACAGGGTCGGAGGCGGAGATTCGTTTTCGGCAGGTCTGATCCACGGTATGCTGAAATGGCCGGGGGACCAGGCCCGCGCGCTCGAGTTCGCGGTAGCCGCATCGGCGCTCAAGCATACGATTGGCGGCGATATGAGCCGCGTAAGCGAGGAGGAGGTCCTCAGCCTTATGGGAGGAAATACAAACGGAAGAGTCCAAAGATAAGATTATGGCACAATATGATAAATTGCAGGTAATTTCCGCAATGACGGCGACAGGGATAGTCCCTGTGTTCTACACTCCCGACGTCGAAGTCGGAAAGAGTGTCATCAAGGCCTGCTATGACGGCGGAATCAGGGTGTTTGAATTCACCAATCGCGGCGATTTCGCGGATGAGGTGTTCGGTGAACTTGCCAAGTACGCCGTGAAAGAGTTGCCGGGTATGATCCTCGGCGCCGGATCCGTTGGCGATCCGGCAGCGGCTGCACTCTTCATCCAGCGCGGGGCCAATTTCATTGTCGGACCGCTGTTCAACCCTGCCGTCGCCGCGGTGTGCAACAGGCGTCTCATACCTTACTGCCCGGGGTGCGGAAGCGTCAGCGAGGTCGGTGCCGCGCAGGAGGCAGGATGCGACATCTGCAAAGTGTTCCCGGGAGATGTTCTGGGCCCCAAGTTCGTCAAGAGCATCATGGCACCCATGCCCTGGAGCAGGGTTATGGTCACCGGAGGGGTGAAACCCGAGAAGGAGAATCTCGAAGCGTGGTTCAAGGCCGGCGCTGCCTGCGTCGGGATGGGAAGCAACCTGTTCCCGAAGGAAACGATTGCTTCAAAGGATTGGAAAAGTATTGAAAAACTGTGCGCCGAAGCCGTCGGAATGGCTGCCGGATGCAGATGATTTATCGGTTATGAAAGACAAGACAAGAAGCCAGTTCATCCTCTCGATGGTGATGCTCGGGTGCCTGTACTTTGTGTTCGGCCTCGTGTCCTGGGTGAATTCCATACTGGTTCCGTATTTCAAGGTTGCGTGCGAGTTGCACAGTGAGGTCCAGAGCTATCTGGCGCAGTTCGCGTTCTACATCGCCTATCTGGTGATGACGATTCCGGCATCCGCGCTGCTTAACAGGGTGGGTTATAAGAAGGGTGCCCTTATCGGATTGTGGATTCTCGCGCTGGGCGCGTTCCTTTTCACTCCGGCAGCCCTTACCAGGACCTACAACATGTTCCTGGTGGCGCTGTTCACGATGGGTACCGCCCTTGCCATCCTGCAGACCGTCGCCAACCCGTTCGTGACCATCATCGGCCCGATGGAAAGCGCGGCGAAGAGAATCAGCATTGTCGGCATCTGCAACAAGTTCGCCGGCATTCTCGCACCTCTCATCTTCTCGGCCATCGTCATCAAGCCCAATCAGGCCAAGTTCGACCTCATACAGAGCGGCAGCCTCGAGGGCGCGGCCAAGGATGCCGCCCTCAGCGACCTTCTTCACGGAGTCATTCCTCCCTATATCGTGCTCGGTGCGCTGCTTCTTGTTTTCGGTGTCGTCTTCTACAGATCGTCCATCAAGGATATCAATCCTTCCAGGACCTCCGTTGCCGCCGATGCGGTTCAGCAGGGAAGGAAGTCAGTGCTTTCATACCCCTATCTGGTGCTGGGAGTTCTTGCCCTGTTCTGCCACCTCGGCACCCAGGCGCTCAGCATCAACACCATTATCCCGTTTGCGGGAGAAATCGGAGTCAAGGCTACGGAAATATTCCCGTCCCTCACCCTGGCCTGCACCCTTCTGGGATATTTTCTTGGAGTCATCCTTATCCCGAAGCACCTCAGCCAGCAGCAGACTCTCAAGATTTGCACCACTATGGGCTGTGTCTTTTCAGTCCTCGTAATAGTCCTGCCTCCGCAGGTCGGGATATGGTTCCTCGTGCTGATGGGAATACCCAATTCCGTGATCTATGCGGGAATATGGCCGCTGGCAATCCACGATCTGGGGAAGTGGACCAATCTGGGCTCTGCAATCCTCGTAATGGCCCTTTGCGGAAGCGCAATCTTCCCGCTCGTGAAAGCCGCAATCGTGGATTCGACGGGATGTACGCTTCAGATGTCGTACTGGATTCTGATACCGGCATTCCTCTATATGATGTTCTATGCTTTCTTCGGACATAAGATAAACAATTGGAAAAACTGATATTATGCTTGTCAAAGAATTCAAGGTTGATAACCTCGCAGTGAAAAAATACGATTCCCGCAATGCGATGGGGGAGGCCGCCGGAAAGGAAGCGGCACAGTATTTCAGGAATGTGATTGCAAGAAAGGGTGAACTTTGGGCCATCTTTGCTGCCGCACCTTCGCAGAACGAGTTCCTCGCCACTCTCTGCAATGAACCGGACATCGATTGGAGCAAGGTTCACGCCATCCATATGGATGAGTATGTCGGTCTGCCCAAGGACCATCCGGCCGGGTTCGGGAATTTCCTCGACAGGGCCATATTCAAGAAACTGCCTTGTGCATCGGTAGATTACATCGGTTCGGATAAAGCTCCGGAGGACGCCATCAGGGATTATGAGAAGATACTTGAGGCTCATCATATTGACGTATGCCTTATGGGAATAGGGGAGAACGGACATATCGCGTTCAATGACCCGCACGTTGCCGATTTCAACGATCCCTTGAAAATAAAGAAGGTGGACCTTGACCTCAAGTGCAGGAACCAGCAGGTCCACGACGGCTGTTTTGCGACGCTGGATGAGGTTCCGCAGTACGCGCTGACGCTTACGGTGCCGACTCTTTTCGCTTGCGACGCCCTGTTCTGTGTTGTCCCGGCACCTACGAAAGCCGATGCCGTGAAGGCTACGGTCCAGGGACCCGTATCCGAGGAATGCCCTGCGACTGTTATGAGACTCCATTCCCACGCCACCCTGTACATTGATCAGGACAGCGGCAGATACGTATGATGACAATGAACGATCTATTTGACATAAAGGGCAGAGTTGCGGTGATGACAGGCGCCTGCGGGGTGCTTGGCTCCACCATAGTCAGGTATTTTGCCCGTCAGGGCTGCAAGGTCGTGCTTCTGGACCTTGAGAAGGCAAGGGAAACCGGAGAAGGAATCGTCTCCGAAATAAAGAAGGACGGAGGCGAGGCGATGTTCCTTTCCACCAACGTGTTGGACGAGGATATCCTTCGCCGTAATCTGGATGATATCCTGAAGGCCTATGGCAGCATCGACATCCTGCTGAACGGAGCGGGCGGGAATATGGGCCCTGCCAACGTCGGTCCCGAACAGACCATCTTCGATATGGACATCGATGCGACGCGCAAGGTGTTCGAATTGAATATTATGGGAGCCATCCTTCCCACCAGGGTGTTCACCTCCGCAATGGTGGAGCGCGGAAAGGGTTCCATCATCAATTTCTGCTCAATGTCGTCGTTCCGTCCGCTGACGCGTGTATGCGGCTACGGAATGGCCAAGTCGGCTCTTGCCAGCTGGACACAGTGGCTTTCCGGAGAACTTGCCATCAAGTTCGGGGAGGGGCTCAGGGTGAATGCAATCGCCCCCGGCTTCCTTCTGACAAACCAGAACCGTTCCCTTCTTACGAATCCCGACGGCTCGCTTACGGAGCGCTCCCGCCAGATTCTCGGACATACCCCGTTCGGACGCTTCCTCGAGCCCGATGAACTGTGCGGGGCGCTGCATTATCTGGCATCCGATGCCTCGAAGGGTGTGACCGGTACCGTGGTCGCCGTGGACGGAGGATTCAACTCATTCAGCATATGACGGATATGTATCTGATGAAACAAAGTTGGAGGTGGTACGGACCGAATGATCCCGTGACTCTGGACAATATACGTCAGGCCGGGGTTACCGATATTGTGACGGCACTTCACCACATCCCTAACGGAGAGGTGTGGACCGTTGAGGAAATCAGGAAACGTCAGGCTGCCGTAGCCTCGAAAGGACTTGTCTGGAGTGTCGTGGAAAGCGTCCCCGTGCACGAGCATATCAAGACGCGTGAGGGAGAATATCTCAAATACATTGAGAATTACAAGCAGACCATACGCAATCTCGCCGAGTGCGGGATACACTGCATCACCTACAATTTCATGCCGGTACTGGACTGGACCCGCACGGACCTCGCTTTCGAGATGCCGGACGGGAGCAGAGCCCTGCGCTTCGAGCGTGCGGCATTCCTCGCTTTCGACCTTTTCATCCTGAAAAGACCCGGAGCTGAAAAGGAATACAGTGATGAAGATATCTCGAAGGCGAAGGCGCGCTACGACAGGATGGATGAGGTCGAGAAGACACTCATTACCCGCAATATGATAGCAGGTCTTCCCGGTTCCGAGGAGAGCTTTACGCTCGAGGAGTTCCAGAAAGCTCTGGACAGGTATAAGGGGATCGATGCTCAGCAGCTTCGAAGCAATCTGATATTCTTCCTCCGACAGGTGTGTCCTGTGTGTGACGAAGTCGGCTCCAGGATGGTCATTCATCCCGACGATCCTCCATATCCCATTCTGGGGCTTCCCAGAATAATGAGTACGGCGGAGGACTTCCGCAAACTTGTCGAGGCTGTGCCCAATATGTCCAACGGACTTAACCTGTGCACCGGAAGCCTTGGGGTGAGGGCGGACAACGACTGCCCGGCGATTATGAGGGAGTTCGGCGACAGAATCGATTTCGTCCATCTCCGTTCCACCAAGCGTGATTCCGAGGGCAATTTCTTCGAGGCCAACCTGCTTGAAGGTGACGTGCCTGTATATGAGATGATGAAGGCCCTTCTGGAGGTAGAGCAGAAGAGACGGTTCCGCATTTATCTGCGTCCGGACCACGGACATCAGATGTGCGACGATCTCAACCGGAAATCGAATCCCGGATACAGCTGCTATGGGCGTCTGCGCTCATTGGCTGAACTGAGGGGCGTAGAATACGCTGTTTCAAAGACTTTGTAGGAGATGCGCCGGAAAGCAGCCAGGGAAGCCTATATCGACAGGAGGATACTTCTCAGATTCCAGATGAGCGTGATGCTCATAGTTCGGCTTGTATTCGCCGTTGCAGAGGATGGTCTATTCCTTTTTCTGCTGATGTACCTGTTCTCGGAACACTGTTCCTTCAAACCGGTCGGAGTCAGGGGACATTTTCTTTCCTGTATCAAGGAAAGCATCCCGCATGGGGCGACATACTTTGTCGCTTCCATTCTGCTGGCCGTCGCGCTTTTTATGATGAACAAGTCCATGCTTAACCCCCTACAATCCTGTCATCAATTTTCAGGACACCGCTTATGATGCAGGCCTTGAGGGCAGGAAGATGCAGTTGTCCCTGCGTGTCATGAATCATTATGCGGGGGAATCCTCATATAAATTCTCTTTCGGAGTCAATATGACGAGGTTCTCGTTCCCGCTTTGACCGATGCCTACCACTTGATATGCTTGGCGAAGGAGAATTTCCTTTCGCTCCCTTTCTTTTTTGCGGTCTCGCCTTTTTTGCGGCGAGGTTTGGGAATGGGAAAATCGTCATAGCAGGCTCTTGCTAGTTCGCACAGTCTTGAAGGGCTCATGGAGTCATCGATCACTACGAAGAGCTTCGACCCCGGAAAAAGTTCCTTTCTCTCTGCATCCGGCAGCAGTCTGTCTGCCGTAGGACCCGGCTCGAAGAGGAATTCCCCGTCGAAAATGAATCCGAGCACCTTCCCGGCCATATGCAGGACATAACCGCCGAACATCCGCTTTGCGGACACCACTTCAAGACCGGAGAATTTCTCCAGAATGAATTCCGCGTATTCGTCCCGTGAGTTCGATGCCATGTCAGAATGTATATGTCAATCCCGCTACAACAGCCTTTTTCAGAGCGTATGTGGCTTCTATGTTGCGGATGGGGGAGTCGAGGAAGGAAGCGTCGTCCTCTCCCCAACTGTATTTCACGACGGGCTGGTTGAATATGTCCCTTGCCATCAGGAAAATCTGGAACCTCCCGTCAAAGGTCTTGCTTACCCTGGCCGAGGCCGTCATATATGAATCGATCATACTGTATGCCTTGTATTCGGGGGATATGTAGGAGAACAATGCTTCTATCTTCCAGTCGTGCTTCAGTTTCAGGGCAAAGTCCGCATCCATTCCGTAGTTGATGTTGTTCGGTCTGGTGTCCTTGTCTTTCGCATCGATGTTCTTGTATCCGAAATATGTGTTGATATCCGCATCTATCAGGTCGCTGCGCCATTGAAGAATCACCCTGGTCCGTATGTTGCCTTCGTGGTGTGTGTTCATCCATTTGTACTGTGTGGCGTGGGTAAGATCCAGGTAGGTGACCAGTACTTTTTCGATTCCTCCTTCAATGGTATTCCCCTCGATGTTGAATCTGCCCTTGAAACGCTTCGATGCGAACTTGTATGAAAGGATGAGGTCATTGGTGCTGCAGTCTTCAAGATTCTGATTGCCATAGATGATTTCGGTCATATCATCCTTGATGAAGCAGTAGTTGCTTATCTGGGTGTAGTCGGGACGCAGCAGAGAGTGTTTGAAATCCAACGCCACGGAATGTCCTCCCTTGAATGCGTACTCGGCCTTGAGGAATCCGAGCACGTTGAATTTGCCGGAATTCGTAGGGTAGTCCCTGTCTCCTGAAGACGGGATGAATTCATACATTATGCGATGGAAGTACTGAAGGGCCATCTGGCCCGATATGCTCAGACTCCCGGTCCTGTAGCTGGCATCGATCAATCCTCCGGCAAGATACGAAAAATGGTCGTAATGGGCGTCATACATGGTTATGGGGATCCAGGACCCTGTCTCCTGATTGAAGTTCTCGCTGTTCTGGATGTCAATGATCCAGTCACTGGAGTATCTGAGCGCTGCCGACCCCTTCAAACCGTCAATGTCCAGCAGCTTGTTCCCTTCATATTTCAGAAGCGCATCCAACGTCTTGTTGTCTTTGTCACGAAGGTGCCTCAGAAATTGATTGGCCTTCCGGGCAAAGTCGCTGCCGGGGACCATTTCGGCCAGTTCGTATTCTTCTCTTTCGTGGTAGGTGCTGTCACGTGCAATCAGTTCGCTTGCATTCAACTTGAAGGAAACGGATGAGTTCGGATTGAACTTGTGGGTGTATCCCAAGTCCACCGTGACGGTCATCCCGGCATCCTCTTCGTTGGTGATGTCGAAGGACTTGGCATAGTATACGCTTGCTCCCTGGTATCTTCCGAATGTTTTGTTTTTCTCTACGATATCGTGCATCCTGTAATCTCTTGAGATTCCGATTCCTCCTGACACTATGTCCGAAGGGGTGATCGAATAATCCATCAGGAATTTCGCTCCGATGTTTCCGTTGTTGCTCGATCCCGGAAGCGTGTCCAGAATGGTGGACATATCGATGTCACTTATCTTCTGCTTGATGACAAGGTCCTTGTTGTGCATCAATCCGAAATCGATGCCTGTTGAAGTCCTGACCTTTTTCGACTTGCTTTCTATCTTGAATGCACCCTCGAATTCTCCATTGCTGCTCTCGCTGAAATGCATGCTCCCGGACCACAGTACGCTGTCCACATCCGGAGAAGCGTACAAAAAGAATTGACAGGTAAGGATCAGGAATGTCAGGAGGACGGTTTTTTTCATGCCTTGCTGCTGAAGATATGCATCCCGGCGAAGGAAAGAGCCGCGTTGACGATAAGAAGGGAAAATCCAAGGTCGAATCCGACGGTCTTTTTAAGGGACACATTGATGATGAGGCACAGTACCGGTGCTGCAACGGCAATGAAAGGCACTGCCGAATCCCGGACGGACCTTTTTGTAAGGATCCCGTAGAAGAATAATCCGAGAAGGGGACCGTAGGTGTATGAAGCCAGTTTGTATACGAGGTTGACCACCGCGTCATTGGAGACGACGAACAGAACCAGTATGATTATTACCAGCATCGCGGCCATCACCGCCTGTATGGCATGGCGTATCCTGTCCTGTTTTTCGTTTTCAGGGGCGCTGCCGCTGCCGAATCCGAGGTAGTCCACGCAGAACGACGTGGTCAGGGAGGTGAGTGCGGCTCCGGCTGACGGGTATGACGCCGAGATGAGACCGATAAGGAAAGGGATCCCTACGCCTACTCCGATGTGTCTGCTTGCGATGGCTGGGAACAGTTCGTCCGTCTTGGTGATGCCAAGGGCTTCGAATCCTCCGAGCTCCTTGGAGTATACGCACAGCAGGGCGCCGAGAAGCACGAAAAAGAGATTTACTACGACGATTATTATGGATGTCGAGTACATGTTTTTCTGCGCGGCTTTCAGGTTCTTGCAGGAAAGGTTCTTCTGCATCATTGCCTGGTCGAGTCCCGTCATTGCAACGGTGACGAATATGCCGGAGATGAACTGCTTGACCGCATTGGTGGCGTGGCTCCAGTCCCAGTCGAACCAGGATGTGAAGGGTCTGCCGTACCCTACGGCTCCGTCATTGACGTTCACCGCGGCTCCCACGCAGGAAAGCATGTCCTTGAACGACCAGTGCATGTCTTTGCATATGATGCATATGGTCGAGGCTATCGCTGCGAGCATGAAGGTTGTCTGAAGCACGTCGGTCCATATTATCGTCTTCACTCCTCCGCGGTAGGTGTAGAGGTACAGAAGGACCATGAAAACCGTCGCAATCAGGGTGAAGGTGGCGAGTTCCCCGGCACTCTCCACGAAACCGGAAGGTATGAAGGTGAAAAGGACGACAATCACGACGAATATCCTTACGGCCGCCCCGAGTATCCTGGACACCATGAAAACCGTCGTCCCTGTCTTGTGCGATTTTTCTCCGAATCTCTGCCCAAGGTAAGAGTAGATGGAAGTGAGTCCCATACGGTAATACAGAGGGAGAAGCACATTGGCTATGATGATGTATCCCACGACAAAACCGAGGACAAGGGGCATGTAGAAGAAGTTCTGCACCCAGACGTTTCCCGGAACTGATATGAAGCTGACGCCCGATATGGAAGCTCCTATCATTCCGTAAGCCACAACGGGCCAGGGGGCCTTCCTGTCCCCTGAAAAAAATGATGAGGATCCGGCCTTGCGCGAGGTGATGCAGGAAACCGCAAACAGCAGGGCGGTATATGCGGCGAACACCACTATGAACCAAATGAAGGGAAATTCTTGTTGCATTCCGCTAAGTTACTGAATTTTTGTATATTTGTGCGCAAAATAAAAGTATCATATGAAAAAGTTTTTCGCAATCATTGTAGCATCCCTTCTGGCCGTCAGCGCTTATGCCCAGTTCGGTGTTATCGGAGGCTTGACCTCAACGATGCCCGATGCCAAGTCGGCCTATGAAAACATTAAGGGCGTGAATCTTTATCACGTCGGTGTAACTTGCAAGATAGGAGGGAATTTCTTTGCAATCCAGCCTTCCCTCATCTATCGTATGAAAGGAACTTCCATCCAGGGAGTCGGCGAAGGCGAAGAGGCGACTATGGATTACAAGACGGGCTATGTGGAGCTTCCCATACAGGCTCAGCTCGGATTCGCCCTCGGTTCCATCGCACGCATTTATGGAATTGCAGAACCCTATATCGGATATGCAGTGACGAACTTCAAGAAGGACGAGAGCGGTAATTTTGAGAACGATATCAAATCCGTTACCGACAAACTTGAATACGGGTTCGGCGCAGGCGTAGGTGTGGAACTGTTCAAACATTTCCAGCTTTCCGTACGTTATTGCTGGGATTTCGGAGAGATTGGTAACAAGATCGATCTCGCCCAGGTTGCCGAATCCGTCAAAACTACCAAATGCAATTGCATAAACGCATCACTGGCTATTCTGTTCTAAAGAAGTCGCTGCTTTTTGCAGTGGCGGCTTTTGCGCTGGCTTCCTGCCGTCAGTATGTTGAATTCAGGGGCTATGCCCAGGGAGGAGTATACTCCGTCAAGGCTTGCCTGTCCGGGTGCGACGTGCCGACGGATTCCATAGGAAGAAAAATCAGCGAGATACTCTGGCTTGTAGACACCACTTTCTCCGGGTACAACAAGGGCTCTGTACTGAGTCGGATGAATGCCGGGCAAAGTGTTGTCCCCGGCAGGGAGTTCGAGGAACTCCTGTCCATAGCGGAATTATATTATGAAAAGTCGGAGGGCGCCTTCAACGTATATGGGGGCCCTCTTTTCGATATCTGGGGGTTCGGTTTCAAGACGGACAGTCTCCCTGACGAGGACCGCATCCTGAAGGCACTTAATGATTGCAGGGAACGAAAATACTTGAATTTAAATGCTGTAGCTCAAGGTTATTCCTGCGATCTCGTTGCCGGATATCTGCATTCCATAGGCATACACGATATGCTCGTCAACATAGGCGAGATCTATTGCGAAGGACGCGGACCGGCCGGAAAGCCGTGGTCGGTCGGAATCGATGCTCCCGTCGACGGAAATGACAGCCCCGGTGCTCAGATCAGCGGAATCTGGTATTCAAAGGGTCCCGGAGCGGGAATCGTGACTTCCGGAAACTATCGCAAGTTCTATGTGAAGGATGGAGTGAAATATGCGCATACCATCGACCCGCGTACCGGTTATCCTGTCCGGCACAATCTTCTGAGTGCAACCGTAGTGGCTCCTACCGGTGCTGATGCGGATGCCCTGGCGACCTGGTTCATGGTCGTTGGCTTCGAGAAGGCAAGGGAGATAGTGCTCGGCAACCCGGATATCGAGGCTTGTCTCATTACAACGGACACCATCTGGCGTTCTCCCGGTTTCTAGAATTATGAAAACAGCCGTAGTCATACTCAACTGGAATACCCTCGAACTGCTTGAGCGTTTCATCCCTGGCATACTTGAAAGCATATCAGGTATGGATGCCTGTCTTGTCGTGGCGGACAGCGGTTCCACAGACGGTTCGTGCGAAATGCTTTGTAAAAAGTTCCCTGAAGTACGGGTGATAAGCCTTGGGGAGAACTTCGGATTTACGGGTGGTTACAACAGGGCGTTGGCGCAGATTGACGATGCGGAACTTTTCGTTCTGCTTAATTCGGATGTGGACGTGCCTTCCGGGTGGCTGCAGCCTCTTGTGGGATGGATGGAGACGCACAGGGACTGTGCGGTATGCGGGCCGAAGCTGCTGGCCCTGGACGGGAATGCGTCGGACGGATTCGTACGTACGGACCGTTTCGAGTATGCCGGTGCCGCCGGGGGATATGTGGACAGGTTCGGATATCCTTTCTGCCGTGGACGCGTGCTTGGCAGGGTGGACACCGACAGGGGACAGTACGATACGCCGGTGAGCGTGCACTGGGCCAGCGGTGCGTGTATGATGGTCCGTGCGGAGGCGTGGAAGGCGCTTGGCGGTCTGGATGAGAGCTTCTTTGCCCATATGGAGGAAATAGATTTCTGCTGGAGGGCCAGGCTGCAGGGGTGGAGCGTGTGGAACGTGCCGCAGAGCAAGGTGTATCATCTCGGTGGAGCGACTCTCAGTCCCTCATCCCCGTTGAAGCTCAAATTGAATTTCAGGAACTCGCTCGTTACGCTTTCGAAGAACCTTCCGGCTACTGTTGGCGGACTGCGAGCCCGAATACGCATATTTTTCCGTATGGTCCTGGACGGCGGTTCGTGGCTTGTATATATGCTTTCCGGCAGAAAGGAATATGCCGGAGCAGTGCTTGAGGCCCATCGTGAATTCCGAAAGTTCAAAATTATCAGGACCACAGGCTCAAAATCAATTAAAATTTCCGAAATTTGCATCCTTCCGCTCGCTTTGTTTTGCGGCGCAGGGGTTTTCAAATATCTAGAAAGGTATGAAGATTGTCATTGACGGCGCAGGGGAGATCGGTTCCCATCTGGCTAAAAGACTTGCCGCAGAAGGCAACCATGTCGTAGTTGTCGATTCTGAAGAATCAAGGCTTCAGAACCTTGCAATGACTGCGGACGTGGAGTGTGTGCATGGCAACCCTACATCCCTGAAGACACTTAGTGAGTGCGGAGTCGGAAAGGCCGACCTCTTCATATCCGTCTTTCCTTTCGTCAATCAGGAAGTCAACATTTTCGCCGCCATTCTCGCAAAGAAATTCGGCGCGCAGAAGTGCATCGCCAGGGTGAGTGACCCGGAACTCCTTTCCCAGGAGGGCAGACGGATTGTAAAGGACCTGGATATCGAGATGGTCCTCTGTCCTGAAAAGATTGCAGCGGACGAAGTGGTGGACCAGCTCAATCACTGCGGCACTACCGACACCCTTGACTTCGCACACGGAAAATTGCAGATTGCGGCTTTCAAGTTGGGCGAGGACAGTCCGCTGCTCGATATGAAACTCGTTGACTTCGTGCGGAAATTCCCTGCGGGTGATGCCCCCGAATTCCGTGTGATTGCCATTTCCAGAGAGGATAAGACAATAATTCCGAAGTTCGACACCTCCTTCAAGTATGGTGACCTGGTGTACGTTACGGTGAAACGTGACGGATTGAAGGTCCTTTCCGAGTATCTCGGGGTCCGCGAACTGGAAGTCAGCCGCGTGATGATAATGGGCGGAGGTTCAGTGGGCAAGATGGCGGCGCTTTCGCTTTCGAAATTGGTCAGCACCGTCAAGATTGTGGATATCAACAGGGAACGTTGCATCGAGTTGGATGAGACGCTGCCTGAAAGCATAGTCATCGTCAACGGGGATGCCAGAAACTCGGATTTCCTGTATGACGAAGGAATAAAGGATTTCGACGCCTTCGTGGCAGTTTCCGGAAATGACGAGGCCAACATCCTGGCCTGCGTTGCCGCCAAGAAGTTCGGAGTGCCCCATACGGTGGCCGAGGTGGAGAACCTCGAATATATCAAGCTCGCCGAAGATATGGGCGTGGACAGTGTCATCAACAAGAAACTGCTGACTGCAGGACGTATCTTCAAGTACACTTTGAGCGGGAGAGCCCAGTTCCTGCGTTATCTTTCGGGAACGAACGCGGAGGTCGTGGAATATACGGTGCCCAAGGGAAGCGCCATCACCAAAGCCCCGCTTTCCGAAATCAGATTCCCCGAGAATGCCGTAATCGGCGGCGTAATCCGTGGACAGGAAGCTTTCATCGCCGTCGGATCGACACTGATTCAGGAAGGCGACCAGGTGGCCGTATTCACCATACCCCAGAGCGTCAGACTCATCGATAAATTTTTCAAATAAACCTATACCTCCATTATGTCAATCAGAGATCAATTATCTTCGTTGGATGCCGTAAACCTGAATCTGGGTAGCGGCACCGGTGTGATTATGAGTGTCGTTCTTGCGCTCATAATGTTCGGTATTGCTCTTGAAATCAAGCCTGCTGCGCTTAAGAACATCTTCGTCAAACCCAAATCCATCATAACCGGAATCGCCCTCCAGTGGTTCGGCCTCCCTATGGTGACCTTCCTGCTGATTATCGCTTTCAGCAAAATCCTCACTCCGATGGTGTGCTTGGGAATGATTCTGGTCGCGAGCTGCCCGGGAGGGAACATATCCAATTTCATGAGCTCGTTCGCACGTGGCAATATCGAACTTTCCGTCAGCATGACTGCAGTCTCGACTGTCTGTGCGCCTTTTGTAACACCGTTCAATTTCTGGTTCTGGGGCAACCAGTACCTTTATTTCATCGGCAAGACCGGCATCATCACCATTCCGCATCTTGTGATTCCTTTCTGGAATATCTTCACGACGGTGTTCATTATTCTGGGTATTCCCATTGTGCTCGGTGTACTCTGCTCGCATTATATGCCCGCCTTCACCGAGAAGGTCAAGAAACCCTTCTCGATTTTCTCAATCGTCGTGTTCGCCGTGATGGTAATCGGAATGTTCGTGCCGAACTGGCAACTTTTCGTCAAGTATATCATCTTCATCTTCATACTTGTACTTATCCATAATGCCTGTGCATTCGGAACAGGTTTTGCCGGTGCGTCCATAATGAAGCTTCCGTTCAGGGACCGGAGGTCCATCACGATAGAGGTCGGAATCCAGAATTCCGGACTCGGACTTACGCTCCTGCTCAATCCTATGATTTTCCCTCCCGAGATTTGGAACAATCCTGCGACGGGAGTGATGTACGGAGGTATGCTGTTCGTCACCTGCTGGTGGGGAATATGGCATATAATCTCCGGACTTTCCATAGCTACCATTTTCAGAAATATCAAAAAACAATAATAACATGTTCAAAGGACAACCCAAAGGTCTGTATGCCCTTGCTCTTGCCAACACCGGCGAGAGGTTCGGGTACTACACTATGCTTGCCATCTTTATGCTCTTCCTCCAGGCCAAGTTCGGCTGGGCGGGATCGCTTGCAAGCACCGTATATGCGATTTTCCTCGCTTGCGTATATTTCTTCCCGGTGGTCGGAGGTATTCTTGCCGACAAGATAGGATATGGCAAATGCGTCGTTTCCGGCGTATGCGTGATGTTCCTCGGCTACCTTGCCCTTGCCGTCCCCACTGCGGCCAACGGTCTGGGAATAGCCCTGATGATAGGTGCGCTTCTTCTTATCTCCCTCGGTACCGGCCTTTTCAAGGGCAACCTTCAGGTGCTCGTGGGCAATCTCTACGATGACCCCAAATACAGCGACAAGCGCGATTCCGCGTTCAGCCTCTTCTATATGGCCATCAACATCGGCGCGATGTTCGCCCCTTCGGCTGCGACTGCTATCACCAACCGTTTCCTCGGCAAGGCCGGCCTCATCTACAAGGCTGACATTCCCGCCCTCGCGCACCAGTGCCTCAACGGGACCATCACCCCGGAGAACGCGGACAAGCTCCAGTACCTCGCATCCATTATGCCGGGGGATGCCGCATCGATGCCGCTCCCGGAGTTCAGTTCGTACTACATCGAGAATCTGTCATCTTCATACAATATGGGCTTTGCGGTAGCCTGCGTCTCACTTATCGTATCGATTGCCATCTACCTCTGCACACGCAGCTGGTTCAAGCACGCCGACGTAAACGCAAAGCAGGCCGCATCCAAAGGAAGCGCCGAGACTGTCGAGCTTACCCCGAAGCAGACAAAGGACCGCATTGTCGCCCTCTGCCTCGTGTTCGCGGTGGTCATCTTCTTCTGGATGGCATTCCACCAGAACGGACAGTCCCTCACCTGGTTTGCGCGTGACTACACCCAGGCCGTCGCTACGGGTTGGTGCCGTATCGGATTCAATATCTGGGCGCTGGCTTTGATTGCAGTGTCGGTATATACGCTTTTTGCCGTATTCCAGTCCGAGAAGGCTTCCGGAAAGATCGCTTCCGGAGTCGCTACGGCCGGTCTCTGGCTTGGGGCCTGGGCAATCTATCACGGGCTTGACAATCCGCTCGAGATTTTCCCTCAGCTCTTCCAGCAGTTCAATCCTTTCTTCGTAGTCGCCCTGACCCCTGTGTCGATGGCGATTTTCGGCGCTCTCGCCTCGAAGAAGACTGCCAGACATCCGAAAGGCCTCGAACCTTCCGCTCCGAAGAAAATCGGTATCGGTATGTTCGTTGCTGCCCTCGGTTATCTCATCATGATAGTCGCATCTCTCGGTCAGGCATCTCCTGCCCAGCTTGGAGGTACGGTATCCCCGGATCCCGTAATCCCTCAGTACCTGATGGCCACATATCTCGTGCTCACCTTCGCCGAGCTGCTTCTCAGTCCTATGGGAATTTCTTTCGTCACGAAGGTCGCACCTCCGAAGTACAAGGGTCTTATGATGGGTCTCTGGTTTGCCGCCACCGCTGTCGGCAACTATCTCAGCTCCATTCCCGGACTCCTTTGGGAAAAGGTTCCCCTCTGGGCTAACTGGACTATCCTTATGGGTCTCTGCGTTATTGCCGGCGGCATCATGTTCGCTATGCTCCGCAAGATCGAGGCTGCAGTGGAGTAATTTCTTTTACATTAAAAAACCGGCCGGTCACGAATGCGTGGCCGGCCGATTTTCTTGGGAAGACTATATTACTCGGAAAGCTTCTTGTAGGTGTTGTACCTTATCTGAGCAAATTCCTCTGTCTTCTTGAGCAGTTCTTCTCCTGTCTCGGGGAAGAGCTTGAGAAGTGAAGCGAAGCGGACCTCTCCGCGCAGGAAGTCCTGGAACTTGGTCCAGTCGGGTTCCTTGCTGTCGAGGCTGAATGCATTCTTGCCTTCCTGCTCGAGGGCGGGGTTGTAGCGGTAGAGCTGCCAGTATCCGCAGTCCACTGCGAGTTTCTCCTCCTTCTGGCTGAGTCCCATGCCGGCTTTCAGACCGTGGTTGATACAAGGTGCGTATGCAATGATCAGGGACGGTCCGTCATAAGCCTCGGCTTCCTTGATGGCGTTCATATACTGAACGGGGCTTGCTCCCATCGCTACCTGGGCTACATATACATAGCCGTAGCTCATTGCCATCATTCCGAGGTCCTTCTTGCGGATCTTCTTTCCGGAAGCCGCGAACTTGGCGATGGCTCCCGCAGGGGTGGACTTGGATGACTGTCCGCCGGTGTTGGAGTAAACCTCGGTATCGAGAACGAGGATGTTGACGTTCTCACCGCTTGCGAGCACGTGGTCGAGTCCGCCGTAGC
>JAKSJY010000002.1 GCA_024402025.1 Bacteroidales bacterium | reverse complement strand
TAAATTTTTTATCTCGCCAAAAAGTCGCCAAAAATCTAAAAGAAAAATTCCAACTGCCTGATTGTTAAGCAGTTGGAATTTAAATTCGTGCGCGAGATGAGACTCGAACTCACACAGGTGTTGCCCCACTAGCTCCTGAAACTAGCGCGTCTACCATTCCGCCACCCGCGCATTATAGGATAGGAATGCAAATATACTAATATTTTTCTAACTTCCATTCCCCTGCTCGAGAGAAATGATGATATCATCGGCAATGGAACGTATCTGCGCATCGCTGGCACCGTATATCGTATAGATCAGCACCTGCTCGGAGCCCGTGAATTCCACACCAGGCCGGATGTCCGTGACCCTCGGTGCACCCGGGAATTACAAGCCCTTCACCAGAATAATCGACGATTTCGCTTTCCCCTTCCCTGATAAAGGCTGCGGCTCCGTCCTTGTCTCCGACATATACGAACTTCCCGTCCTTGACGGCAAAAGCTTCTGCCGCGCAGGCACCAGCCGCCGGCCAAAGCGCCTCTAGAAAACGTATGTCAGGGATAGGATGATCTCATCGGGAAGGATGAAGTAGCGGGCTCCGCTGTCCAGAATGCTCCCGCAAGTCTCGCATCTGTATTGGCGGAAGGTTTCATAGCCTCCCCATACTCCCAGACCCATATCAAGGTTCAAATGTTTTCCAAGCATCTTCGAATACCCGGCGGCCAGGGTTCCGCCCACCCTGTCTCCCTCATAGGTTCTGGAAAGGGTGCGGCTGTACTCCTGATATTTTGCGTGCGATGACATCCACCATCCGGAATAGGTGTACCAGGGCCAGAACCTGGCCCCGACATCGAACGCCCGCTGCTTCGAACTTGCAGTAAAGGGATTGTAGCGGGCGCCCGCCTCGATACTCCAGTGCCTGGCTACGGCATAGGACGCATCCAAATTCAATGTCAGGCCGTCAGCCCAACTCGCCGCATTGGTGGAAAGGGCGAATTGCTGGGCTGAGGTTCCCTGACAGAACAGAAGCATCATCAGGAAAATCAAAAGGAAGTTTTTCATAGTCAGTTCAGTTATATCTGATGAAAGCCTCGTTTATTATTGTCTTGCATTCGGGATAAAGGCTGGAGAGTTTGGCCTTCAGTATATCCCTGTCGTGCACGTCGGAGGTAAGCGCGCGGAATATCCTGTACCTGTTCACACCCTTTTCATCCAGATACATGAAAATCTGGGGATAGAACCAGTAGGAAGTTCCCTCGAACCTGTAGGAATCCGGATATCTGTCCCGATGGAAGGCATTTTCCATATAGTACGCCCACATCTCGGACACCTCGCAATATCCGTGGTTCTCTTCCGTGCCGACTCCGTAAGTGACGCCGCTGGAACTTATCCAGGAGGAGACGAAATGGTAGAAATAAGTCTCCCAGTAATCCGTTCCCACCTGCATGTAATGGCTGGAATGAGCCAATTCGTGGATTGCCCTGCGGTAGAGGGATGCGTAGTCATTGCACCCGTTGACACCGAGGATGACATCCGGAAGGAACATCTTTATTAGGAATGTGTAATTTCCCAGGAGAGTCGTCACCAGGTCGGAGTTGATAATCACCCCCTGCTGGAACATCGGGGCGCAGCTTCTCGACATGAACGGGAATATCCATATCCTAAGGTTGGCCGGAGGGGTCTTGATGTTTCCGTCGCTGGAGGACTTGCAGCTGGAGTAATAGTCGTATGCCGCGTTGTTTACGACAGCCCTGCGGAAAAGCGCCCCGTCCTTTGCTCCATCGATCGTCACGTCGCAGCCTTCCGGTCCGTGTTTTCCAAGAGTGGAGACGGAACCCGGGACAAGAATAAGATTGAAGCCGATATTGAATCCCTTCCTGTTGGAAAACACGATACGGTATCTCAAATCCGAGTTGAATTCCTTGGACATTTTGTAATATCCCCGCTCGTCCGTATAGGCGGTGGCCATTTTCACGAACACATTGCAGCTGACTTTCACCCCTGGAACGCCTATGGGCTCCGGATCGTAGTCCTCGTCCATTATGGATATCCTTCCGCAAGGAACTCCGCTCGTCTGGCCGGCCTTGGCCTGCGGGACTACCATAGACCCGTTACCTGTCAGGCGGAAAGACTCCCTTTCAACAGCCTCCCAGTCGATATCCCCACCCGCGGCCTTTACATCAGGCGCGTTGTCTATCAGGAAGCATTCGTGGAGTTCTTCGCAAAGGATTCCGGCAGGAGGGTCAAAATCCAACGGGACAACCCCGTACTGCCAGGTGATTTTCCCATCCGGAACGGACGGGTCGTGATAGTAGTCGCCTTCGCGCAGTATCTCGAAGTCCACGGGATGGTCGAGCATTTCCACCCCGGCTTCCAGCAGTCTCTGCATATCTGCATCATCCGCGGGAAGGAAGCGGACATACCTGTCGGTCGCGGTTATCTCCGTCCGTCCGGCTTTCGTAGGATACAGGGACTTGAGCGCTTCGGCCATATTCGACACCTCATAAGGGTCTTCGAGCTGCCGCCCGAGAATGATCTCGTCGAGAGCGGACGCGCTTTCATCAAATCCGTTGCCACCCGGTTCCGCATTGAATCCGGAAGGCGTGCAGGCTGCCGCAGACAACGCAAGCGCACAAACAAGAAATCGTTTTTTCATTTTTCATAGCTTTTGTTGCAGCAAAGATAAACGGCCGCCGATTGGCAGCCGTATGATAAACGTTTATGTTCAATAAGATTCAGAAGAATTTGATCTCCTTCCCTTCTATGGCAGACATAAGGGAGTTCCCGAGTCTGCTGACCCCGAGTCTGAACAGATTCTTTCCAAGCCACTGCTCCCCAAGAATCTCACGGACGATTTCATAGTACTGCAGCGCATCTTCAGCTGTAGAGATGCCTCCCGCCGCCTTGAATCCTACCTTCCGTCCGGACTCGGCATAATAATCCCTGATTGCCGTACACATGACGCGGGCGGCCTGGGGAGTCGCATTGACATCCACCTTACCGGTTGAAGTCTTTATGAAATCCGCACCGCTGCGCATTGCCAGCATCGAGGCTTCGTAAATGAGCTCCGGTGTCTTCAACAGTCCGGTCTCCAATATAACCTTGAGTATCACTCCATTGCCGCATACCTTGCGGACAGCCTTGATCTCCTCCGCCGCCTTGTCCTTCTCCCCTCCAAGGAAACTGTTGAGGGCAAGTACAATATCGATTTCCTCGGCGCCGTTCCCGATAGACAGTTCGACCTCGCGCAACTTCACCTCAAGAAAACTCTGGGATGTAGGGAAACAGGCCGAAACGGTTGTCACGTGCACGTCGGGAGACGGACGGTTGTCCCTGACGACGGAAGCGAAATTCGAAAAAACGCATACGGAAGCGGGAAGAGGATAGTTGGGGAACTCAGTCCCAAGTCTCTTCACCTTCTCCATCAGCTCTTTTACGGACAGGTTCGTGTCGTTTGAGTGGAGCGTCGTCAAATCCATCGCGCCGAAGCACTCCAAGAGAATCTTTTTTTCTGGCATGGTGTCTAACAGTATCAATTAACACGGTATCTATCATCACGGTGTCCGGCTCATCCACAACAATTGAATCCACCACAATTGAATCGACAACTATGACAGGCTCGTTCCAAAGGATGGACGTATCCTTCGCAAGGAGGGAGTCGGCTCTGAATTCCATCCTCCTGTAGGGCTGGAAATGCGGCCTGTTCCTGACCTTTTCCTCTATTTTTTCAAGCGCGGACCTTTCACGGTCAAGTTTGTCGGCGGCGCGTTTCAGGATCCTGGAATACTTGTCCGGTTTCTCGAGATAATAATGCACGCTGGCATAGTAGTCCTTTGTAGTATAGCCGTATCGGTTGAAGATAGGCTCATATAGAAGGGTGGTGTCGGAATGGCGCCTCGTGCCGTAGTCCCTGCCGGCCCACTGGTCCGCCATAAAAATGTCGGCATAGATGTCCGTCAGCTTGTCAGCCGGAATGACCCTTGCCCTACGCTCACAGGAGACAAGCGCAAGGATGGCGGAAAGTGCCAGAACAAATATGGCGGTACGACGCTTCATTTACCTGAGCTGGGCTCCGAACTGGTTCTTGAAGCAGTCCAGAAGCTTGGACATCACGTTCTCCACATCCTGGTCGGTAAGGGTCTTCTCCATATCCTGGAGCACGAAACTCAAGGCATACTGCTTCTTGCCTTCCGGAATCTTGTCTCCGCGGTAGACGTCGAAGAGCGTCACGTTCCTGAGAACCTTCTTCGCCTGCTTGAAGGCACATACGCGGAGGTCCGCATAGCTTACGGACTCGTCGAGCAGGAGGGCAAGGTCCCTCTTGACCTCAGGGAATCTGGGAAGTTCACGGAACGCAACCTTGTCGCGCTTTACAAGTTCGAAGAGAACCTGCCAGTTGATTTCAGCGGCATATACGTTCTGCTTGATGCCGAAATTCCTTGCCAGCGAAGGGGCAACCGTCCCCATTGTGGCAAGCACCCTGCCCTGTCCGGGAAGCTTGTAGACTATACCCTCCGAGAAGATGTCGGAGGGAGCCGGCTCGGTCCACATCTGATAGATGTCGGCGCCGTAACGGCGGAGGAGCAGTTCGACATAACCCTTCAACTGGTAATAGTCGGTCTTGCGGACCGCATCCTTCCAGGACTTCTCGGTAGAGCCCGTGAGCATAAGGGTGAAGCACTGGTGCTCCTCATAGCCCTCGAGGGTCTCGGAGGTCTTCTCGGGAATTCTCTGATATACGGAACCGTACTCGAACAGCTTCATCGATCCTGTCTGGCGGTTGATATTGTATGCCACCACCTCCAATCCTCCGAGGATGAGGGTCTGGCGAAGGACATTGAGGTCCTGGCTCAAGGGGTTGACAATATGCACGCAGTTCCCGGCAGGATAGGTCCTGAGTTTTGTATAGTAATCCGCCTTTGTGAGCGAATTGTTCATTATTTCGGAGAAACCGTTGGCCGAAAGGAAATCGGAGATGCTGTTGCGGACAGCCTCCGGCTCGGGAGGCGGAGTAGCATTGACGGACATCTTCATATGCTTGGGAAGGGCAATGTTGTCATATCCGTAGATACGGAGGATTTCTTCTATGACAGCGCACTCGCGATAAACGTCCACCATATAGCTTGGCGCCTTGACCGTGACTTTCGAGCCCTGCCTACCGACAAACTCGTAGGTGAGAGCCTCAAGTATCGTATCCATCTTTTCGGCACCTATCTCCTGGC
Source organism: Bacteroidales bacterium (assembly GCA_024402025.1). Classification (GTDB taxonomy): domain Bacteria; phylum Bacteroidota; class Bacteroidia; order Bacteroidales; family UBA932; genus Cryptobacteroides. Next base: position 43,302 of record JAKSJY010000002.1, on the reverse strand, counting down.
CTATGAATTCCTGGATCCTGTCATAATCCAGTTCGATGGTCCTGCGTTCGATGGGTGAAGGATATCTCTCGATTATGCAGCCCTTGATTTTTCCTCCGGCCAGTTCGCAGATGAGAAGCGCGGCGCGCTTGAGGGCATACAGGGTGATTTCCGGATCACAGCCTCTCTCATAGCGGAATGACGCATCCGTCTGGAGCTGCTGGCCCTTGCTGGTCTTGCGTATGCTGCCCGGATCGAAATACGCACTTTCGAGGAACACGTTCACGGTATTGTCAGTAACTCCGCTCTCCTCGCCTCCGAACACTCCGGCTATGCACATAGGGCCGTCGGCATTGGCGATGACCATATCGCTTGCCTTAAGTTTGCGGTCCACGCCGTCCAGGGTGCGGATTGCCTCACCCTCGGCGGCACGCCTTACTATCACCTTTCCGCCGCTGACCTTGTCGGCATCGAAAGTATGCAGAGGCTGTCCGAGTTCGAAAAGAATGAAGTTGGAAATATCCACGATATTGTTGATGGGCCTGGATCCGATAGCGGAGAGCTTGTCCTGAAGCCACTTAGGCGAAGGACCGACCTTCACGCCCTCGATGTTCACGCCGCAGTACCTCGGAGCCCCGTCGGGAGCCTGGAGGTCCACGTCAAGTCCCTTTCCTTCACCCTCGGCAAACGCATCCACTGCAGGCATCGAAAGCTCGCAGGGAATTCCGTTAAGTTTCATCCAGGCATACAGGTCGCGTGCCACACCCCAATGTGATGCGGCGTCCACGCGGTTTGCGGTAATTTCATACTCGATCACCGCCTGGGTCTCGATATGCAGATAGTCCTTTGCGCAGGTCCCGACCTTTGCATCAGCGGGAAGCACCATAATGCCTTCGTGGCTGGTCCCTATGCCGAGTTCATCCTCGGCGCAAATCATTCCGAAGCTCTCTATCCCGCGTATCTTGGATTTCTTTATCTTGAAATCACCGGGGAGCACCGCACCGAGCTGCGCAAAAAGCACCTTCTGACCGGCGGCGACGTTGGGCGCGCCGCATACCACCTGAAGCGGCTCCTGAGAACCGTCATTGACGGTGGTAACGTGCAGATGATCGCTGTCCGGATGCGGATTGCAAGTGAGGACTTCGGCGACAACGACGCCCTTGAGCCCACCTTCGATGACCTCCTGTTCCTCGAGGGAATCCACCTCTATTCCTATTGCAGTCATCGCATCGGCGATCTGCTGCGGAGTCAAATCACACTTGAGATAATCCTTGAGCCAATTGTAAGAAAGCTTCATATCGTACTATTTTATATTATTCTCATCAAAAAGGGCATTGACATACTCCTGCGGGTCGAAATCCTTCAATTCTCCGATATGTTCCCCAACCCCGATATATCTGACTGGCACGTGGAACCGGTCCACAAGCCCGACTGCAACCCCGCCTTTTGCGGTGCCGTCCATCTTGGTCAATGCGAGGGCATTGATGTCCGTAGCCCTCAGGAATTCCTTCGCCTGCTGGAATGCGTTCTGGCCCGTGCTGGCATCAAGCACCAGCAGCACCTCATCCGGCGCCTGCGGCAGCACCTTGCGCACCGAATTGCGGATTTTGGTCAGCTCGTTCATCAGGTCGACTCTGTTATGCAGGCGTCCTGCCGTATCGATAAGGACTACGTCAGCGCCCTTCGCGACGGCGGACTTGACCGTGTCGTAAGCAACGGCGGCGGGATCCGACCCCATCTGCTGCTTCACTATATCCACTTCCGCCCTCTCGGCCCAGATGGCAAGCTGGTCCACGGCGGCCGCCCTGAACGTGTCGGCAGCTCCGAGCACCACCTTCAGCCCCCTGCTGCGGAACTTGTAGGCAAGTTTCCCTATGGTAGTGGTCTTCCCCACTCCATTGACACCAACCACAAGTATGACATACGGAGTCCCCGGATTCATTTCCTTGGGAGAAGGCCCTGCACCCTCGTCAAGCAGGGCGGCGATCTCCTCCCTGAGGAAACGCATAAGTTCCTCCTTGGAGGTGTATTTGTCCTGCTCCACGCGGTCCTGAAGCGCATCCACAACCTTGAGGGTCGTGTCCACGCCCATATCCGACTCGATGAGAGCCTCCTCGATGGCGTCGAGGGTATCGTCGTCAACCCTCGTCCTGCCCGTAAGAGCCCTGTTTATCTTCTGCCAAAATGAACCTGCCATATCCTACAAATATAGACAATTATCTGCTAAGATAGTCATCGATTGCGGCAGCGGCCTTCCTTCCGGCCCCCATTGCCAATATTACGGTCGCCGCACCGGTGACCGCATCCCCGCCGGCAAAGATGCCCTCGCGGGTGGTACGGCCCGTCTGTTCGTCGGCTACGATGCCGCCCCGCCGGGACGTTTCGAGTCCGGAGGTGGTCCTGGCGATCAAAGGATTGGGAGATGTGCCAAGAGCCATTATGACGGTATCCGCAGAGATTTCGAACTCCGACCCCGCTACCGGAACGGGGGAACGGCGGCCGCTTTCATCCGGCTCGCCAAGTTCCATACGGACGCAGCGTATCGACCTGACCCAGCCCTTTTCGTCCCCGATGATTTCCACGGGATTGGTAAGCATATCGAAGATGACTCCTTCCTCCCGGGCATTGAGGACTTCCTCTCTGCGGGCCGGAAGTTCGACCTCGGTACGTCTGTAGACGATATGGACTTCCGCCCCGAGACGAAGCGCCGTCCTCGCCGCATCCATCGCCACATTTCCGCCGCCGACCACACACACCTTCTTTCCCATGCGTATCGGCGTAAGATATTCCGGATCGTACGCTTTCATCAGGTTGTTGCGGGTAAGGAACTCGTTGGCCGAGAAGACGCCGCAAAGGTTTTCCCCCGGTATCCCCATGAACTTGGGCAGTCCGGCCCCGGTCCCCACGAAAACAGCCTTGAAGCCTTCGCGGTCCATCAATTCATCTATTGTAACTGTACGTCCGACAATGACATCCTTCTCCACCTTCACTCCGAGCGAGAGCACGGAATCTATCTCATGCTGCAGGACAGTATCCTTCGGGAGCCTGAACTCCGGAATACCGTAGGCCAGAACGCCTCCCAATTTATGCAACGCTTCGAATACGGTCACGTCGTACCCCATCTTCGCCAGGTCACTGGCACACGCCAATCCGGCGGGGCCGGATCCGATTACGGCAACCTTCTTCCCGTTGGGAGCGGCCTTCTCCACCCTGGGGCCTGCGGAATTTTCCCTGCACCAGTCGGCCACGAACCTTTCGAGCCGGCCGATGGAGACGGGTGTCTTCTTCACCCCGAGGATGCAGCTGCCTTCGCACTGATTTTCCTGCGGACAGACGCGCCCGCAAACGGCAGGAAGGGACGAATCCCGCGCGATGACCGCAGCCGCTCCCCGGATGTCGCCATCCTTGACCCGGGCTATGAAACCCGGAATGTCCACATTCACAGGGCAGGCGCCCACGCAACGCGGATTCTTGCAATGAAGGCATCTGCCCGCCTCCTGCACCGCCTGTTCAAGGGTGAAGCCCCTGTTCACCTCTTCGAAATCATTTTTCATCATGGCAGCGGCATTTATGCGATTCTGCGGCCTTTGCCTCTTCCTCCCTGTATTGGGACTGCCGGCGCAGGGCCTCGTCAAAATCCACCTTGTATCCGTCGAACTCGGGACCGTCCACGCAGGCGAACCTGGTCTGTCCGTCAACGGTAACCCTGCACGCACCGCACATCCCGGTACCGTCCACCATCAGCGCATTGAGGCTGACAGTAACCGGAAGACCGAGTTTCCTGCAGGTGAGGGTTGCAAATTTCATCATTATCATCGGCCCGATGGCAACCGCCATGTCATACTTCCTTCCTTCCCCCACAATCTTCTCAAGGCAGGCCGTCACCAGCCCGTGGAAGCCCTCGGATCCGTCATCGGTGCAGACAAACACATTGTCCGCGATTTCCTTGAATTCATCTGGATATATCAGAAGGCTGCTTGTCTTCGCTCCGATTATCACGTCTACGGCGGCGCCCCTTTCGTGCAGCCACTTCGCCTGTGGATATACGGGAGCCGTTCCCAGTCCTCCGGCAATGAAGACATAGCGCTTTCCAGCCACTTTCTCATTGACGAATTCCGATGCCTGTCCGAGAGGACCGACCACATCTGCAAAAGACTCGCCCGGGGCGAAGGAAATGATATCCGCGCTTGACGCACCGATTTTCTGGGTGACGATGGTAACGGTTCCCTTCCCGGCATCGAAATCACTTATGGTCAGAGGAATGCGTTCCCCCTTCTCATCGGGGCGTACCATCAGGAACTGACCGGGTCTGGCCGAAGCGGCAACCCTGGGTGCACTTACCACCTGTCGGCAGATGGTAGGGGTCAGCATCTCCCTGGACAATATCTCGAACATTGGTTGCTATCTGTCGTATCTGATTATTATTTCATCGCACAGCCTTCGGCTCCAGAGGCTCCCCTGCACTGATATGCGCACATACCTGGCATCACCCACGTTCTCGAAGAGAGTGAGGTCGCTGTAGCAGTCGTGCTTGATGTTCACTGCGTGGGGACCGTCGGCAATGACGGGGTCGCTCCAGTTCTCTCCGTCCACGGAAGTCTCGAGCACCACGGTTCCAGGCATATGGATATGGTCCTGGGCATAGTTCAGGAAGCGGGGCGCAACACTGCTTACGCTTCTTGTACGTCCGAGGTCCAAGGTTACGTTCATTCCGGCAGTAAAGTCCACCCATCTGGGGTCCGTAGGATCTTCCTCTCCGAAGACACCGTCCGTCAGGGCCTGGATTTCGCTCTGCGCGGCAGAAAGTTTGCGCGAAGGAAGTCCGTTTACCGAATAGCATACACGCGCACCGTGTGCATCGTTGACGGCCTTGCCGTAAGGTTTGCCGGTGTTGATGGAAGTGAACACGTCTTCAAGCAGGCTCCAGTGCGCATCTCCGTCAAGCCAGGACTGGTAATCCGACCAGGTCCTGGGACCTTCCACGGGCTGCGAGAGAGGATGGCGCTCACCCGGCTTGTCGATGATGCCGAAAATGGAGAAGCTGACGATTCTCCTGCATCCGCTCTGGGAGGCGTTCACGATTTGTGCAAGATAACGGCCGAATTCTGCAGGAATCAGAGATGAGTAATGGTTGTTTGTCCCCCTGTCCCAGGTGAAGTTCTCTATGTTTATCCAGTACTCGAGTTTCAGGTCCTTGTGGATTTTTTCCAGTTTGCGGAAGTTCCTTCGCACACGGATCATGGGGAAACGGTCGCGTACGCATCCGACCTCATCCTGATATGCTATGATATCGACATTGATCCTGGAGAGGTTCTCCTTGAACTTGGGATTGTCCAGCTGGGCTCCGTATATGCCCCAGGGAGCGACCATCGTGAGTTTGCCGGGAGTGACGGCGTATGCGGTTGCGGTGAGCTTGTTGATGCCGTCCACGGAACGGTCCGGCAGATAGGGCGAGAGGCAGTCTTCCATAGGAAGATACCATCCGCAGAATGAAGGACGGTCACCGTAAAGGTCGGCGAGTTCCTGCATTATTTCGCACTGGCGGGCAACCACGGAACTGTCCCCGACATTGTCGTACTGGCTAACTGCCCATCCGCTGCTGAGAAAGACGTGCATTCCGAGTTCATCACAGGTGTCCATGATGGCATCGACCGGACTCTTCCTCCCTTCGGGATAATGATGCTCCATCGAGGGTGAGGGATAGTAGGCCTTGCGCTCGTTGGCGACCTGATCGAACATTATGTAGTCGACTCCGATTTCGTGGAGGGCACGCATCTTGTCGGCCCACATCTCGGGGTCGGTGTTGACGTTCTCGTCCTGGAAATTCATATAGTTGTTCCTTTCATCCTGCCAGGCAAGGTTGATGAAAGTGCCGGTTACCGGCATTGTCTCCTTTACTGCAGGTTTGCAGGAAGCGAGGAGAGCGAGTGCAATAATGGCAAGTGCTGTTATTTTCATGTTGGTCGTTTGTATTAAAAAAGGAGCCCGGAGGCCTCCTCTTTTGATTTTAGTCGTTCTGTTTGATGGCGGCCTGTGCTGCTGCAAGTCTCGCGATAGGAACGCGGAAAGGAGAGCAGCTGACGTAATCGAGACCGATCTTGTTGAAGAAGTTGATGGAGTCGGGATCACCGCCGTGCTCACCGCAGATACCGCACTTGAGTCCGGGGCGCTTGCTGCGTCCGCCGTTGATACCGGCCTCGACGAGCTTGCCCACACCCTTGACGTCAATGGTCTGGAAAGGATCGGAATCGAGAATCTTGTTTCCAAGATAGTCGCCCATGAAAGTACCTACGTCATCACGGCTGAAGCCGAAGGTCATCTGGGTAAGGTCATTCGTACCGAAGCTGAAGAACTCGGCGGTACGTGCCATACGGTCTGCAGTCAGGGCTGCACGAGGGATCTCTATCATCGTGCCGAACTTGTATTCGATGTTCTGCTTGAGATGGTTCTCAACCTCTACGCGGATCTTTTCGCAATGCATCTTCTGGAACTCGAGTTCGCGGGCAGAAACCGTAACTGGGATCATGATCTCAGGAATGGGGTGATATCCCTCGGCCTGAAGCTCTGCGGTAGCAGTGAAGATTGCACGGTACTGTGTTTCTGCGATGAGAGGATATGTGACGTGGAGACGTACTCCGCGATGGCCCATCATAGGGTTGACCTCGTGGAGGTTATCTCCGCGCTTGTCAACTTCCTCAACACTGATTCCGAGGTCCTTTGCAAGCTCAGCCCTCTTGTCCTCGCTCTTGGGAACGAACTCGTGCAGAGGCGGGTCGAGGAGACGGAATACGACGGGTTTGCCGTCCATAATCTTGAGTGTGCTCTTTACGGAAGCCTTGATGAAAGGCTCGAGCTCGTTAAGTGCAGCCTGACGCTCGGCATCGGTGTCGCACATTATCATCTTGCGGAGCTTAGCAAGAGGTGTCTCGGAATTCTTTCCGTAGAACATATGCTCGATACGGAAGAGACCGATTCCTTCTGCGCCGAACTGAAGAGCGCGTGAAGCATCTTCAGGAGTATCTGCATTGGTGCGGATACCGAGACGGCGATACTTGTCGACGATGCTCATGAACTTGATGAACAGAGGGTTCTCGGATGCATCCATAGTATCTATCTTGGCTGCATATACGGCACCCTTGGATCCGTTGAGCGAGAACCAGTCGCCTTCCTTGTATGTAACGTTGCTTCCTTCGAAAGTGAGGGTCTTTGCCTCGAGGTTGATCTTCATGGCCTCGCAACCTACGATGCAGCACTTGCCCCATCCGCGGGCTACGAGTGCGGCGTGGCTGGTCATACCTCCGCGAGTGGTAAGGATACCTGCGGAAGCCCTCATACCCTCGATATCCTCGGGGGAAGTTTCCTCACGGATAAGGATGGTGTTCAGACCCTTTGCGCGGGCAGCCATCGCAGCCTCTGAAGTGAATACGATAGTTCCTACGGCTCCACCGGGGGATGCGGGAAGACCCTTTGCGATAACCTCGGATTTCTTCTCCGATGCGGGGTCGAGAATAGGATGGAGGATTTCATCGAGCTGGCTCGGAGAAACTCTCATCACTGCCGTCTTCTCGTCGATCATTCCTTCGTCAAGCATATCCATCGCCATCTGAAGCGCTGCAATTCCGGTACGTTTGCCGATGCGGCACTGAAGCATGTAGAGATGCTTGTCCTGGATTGTAAACTCGATGTCCTGCATATCGTGGAAGTGGTCCTCCAGTCTCTTGCGGATACCGTCGAGTTCTGCATATACCTCGGGCATCGCCTTCTCAAGGCTGTCGAGGTGCTTGTTCTGGTCTGTCTTTGTAGCCTCGTTGAGAGGGTTGGGGGTACGGATACCTGCAACGACGTCCTCTCCCTGGGCATTGATAAGCCACTCACCGTAGAACTTGTTGTCTCCGGTTGCAGGGTTACGGCTGAAAGCCACACCTGTTGCGGATGTTGCACCCATATTGCCGAACACCATGGACTGAACGTTCACTGCCGTGCCCCAGTCATCAGGAATTTTCTCGATGCGGCGATAGGCGATTGCCCTCTTTCCGTTCCAGCTCTTGAACACTCCTCCGATGGAGCCCCAGAGCTGAGCCTCTGCGGCATCGGGGAAATCTACTCCAAGGACTTCCTTGATGCGGACCTTGAACTTGGTACAGAGGTCCTTGAGTTCGTCTGCGGTGATGTCAGTATCGGACTTGTAGCCTTTTGCCTTCTTGAGTTCCTCCATCATACGGTCGAGCTGCTGGCGGATACCCTGTCCGTCAGCGGGTTCGATACCCTCGGCCTTCTCCATAACGACGTCGGAATACATCATGATAAGACGCCTGTAGGCATCATATACGAATCTGGGGTTGCCAGTCTTCTCGATCATTCCGGGAAGTGTCGCAGAGCAGAGACCGATATTGAGGATGGTGTCCATCATACCGGGCATCGAGCTGCGGGCGCCGCTTCGGCAGCTCACGAGGAGAGGGTCCTTCGTGTCGCCGAACTTCTTGCCCATAAGCTTCTCTGTAGCCTCAAGTGCGGAAGCGACCTCCGCCTTGAGCGCATCAGTATATCCACCACCAAGTTCATAATACTCGGCGCAGCATTCTGTAGTAATTGTAAATCCTGCAGGAACAGGCATTCCCAGCCTGCTCATCTCAGCAAGGTTTGCTCCTTTTCCACCAAGGAGCTCACGCATTGAGCCGTCACCTTCAGCGGTCTTGCCGCCGAAGCGATAAACTCTCTTTTTAATTTCTGCCATATTATTGAAGTTTACTTGATTTTTTCGCGCCGCGAAGATACAAAATTTTTGCTTTACCTGAGTAAGGATGCCAGAATATTTTCAATCCCCGTCTTTTCCCAGGGTTTTATGTTGATTTCACCGCCCCTGTCATCGGGATGTCCGAGAGGAAAATACAGCACATCCTGAAGCAGCAGTTCGGCATCGAGATAATCGAAGTCATTGTCATCTATCTGCACCACGGCACCCGGCACCTCCGCAAAGAGCAGACGCACCACATCACTTCCGGGATATGCCTTCATCATATCGGCCACGTCGATCGTCATCCCGCATTTCATACTCTTCAGTGCAGACATCAGGCCTCCCTCCCCCACGGTCGCCCCGCTGAGCGCCACTCCATCCTCGACAAGTTCCCGGACCACCTCATAGCAGTCCATGAAATAATCCGCATCATCGGTCTCGGGAGCCGTGCCCCCGCCTATGTTGAGACTTTGTGCAAGAAGCGAACCTCCGAGCCTGAAAGCGGAAGGGTCGAAAGGGATATATACGATCCAGGAGCTGCTGTCCCTGACCATTTTTCCGGGTACCGCCCTGGATGTCTGGCATCCGGAAGCCTTCACGCTGAAACTGCAAGCTCCCGACGAAAAATCGAATGTGCTCGGGGAAAGCGAGAGGGAATCCGCATATTCGCAGCAGGCCTGCACACTGCGGTAGAACGCCGCAAGGGTACCCACACCCTCATCGCGCCATCTCCATTTGGCCTTCAGCGACAGGTCGTCCAATACGAAATGTCCCTTGGACCATATGGCATCGAGAAGGGCCGAAGCCACGGACTGTCTGGTATATTGGCCCGGGAAAGCGAAAGGAAAGGCCCTTTTCAGACCTGAAAGGCCGTCATAGTATCCGTCTATCGCACAAGGGTCATAGCTCTGCCCTCCCGGCGCCGGGTCCAGGGATTCGTCCACTATCGTGCCCTCCGAAACGGGACTCTGCACATCTCCCAGAATCCTCGAAGGAGGGAGTTCCTGAGGCTCGCCGTCGATGATGTATCTCGAGTTGAGAAGTGACTTTTCCTTTGCCATATCCTAAATTCTTCCAAAAATAACTATTTTTGAAATGTAAAACAATGCAGAAGGACTACGACTCCATAATCAGCGGAATTTTCGAACGGCACCCGAGCGTCCAGGTCTCAGGTTTCGGTCCGCGTTCCTACAAGTCGGGGATCGGATCGATGGAGTCATTCGACAAAAAACTGGGCAGTCCCTGGAAAAAGTTCAGATGCTTCCACGTAGCCGGCACCAACGGGAAGGGCACTGTCTGCTCGATGATTGCGGCCTGTCTGGCGCAAAGCGGGGCGAAAGTCGGTCTATACACTTCCCCGCACCTTCTGGACTTCCGCGAGAGAATAAAGGTAGTGGAAGGGAAAAGTTTCAGGATGATTCCTAAGGAAGATGTCCTGGATTTTCTGGAAGGGGACGCGGAACTCAGCCGGGAAATGGAATCCCTTTCTTTTTTCGAAATCACCACGGGAATGGCATTCTGGTGGTTTGACAGGCAACAAGTCGATTATGCCGTAATAGAAGTCGGGCTCGGCGGCAGGCTGGATTCCACCAACATAATCACTCCGGCAGTGTCGGTAGTGACCAGCATAGGTCTCGACCACTGCGCAATGCTTGGAAACACCAGGGCCGGAATAGCGTCTGAAAAAGCCGGAATATTCAAGCCCGGCATCCCGGCAGTGGTATGGGGGAGAGATGAGGAGACTGTCGGCGTATTCGAAAACTGCGCACATCTTGCAGGATGCCCCCTGCATTTCGCGGAAGACTACGGTCCATCACCGGCCGAGGATGCCTTCACCGACCCGAGGCTGCGTTCGGCCTGCCGTACGGCGGCGATGGCCCTCGTCCTTGCCGGAGCGCGGCCGCAAGCGGAAGCGCTGACCGATTATGCCTCCATCACCGGGCTGCAGGCCAGGTGGGAAAGATACAGTCTCGGCGGCTTCGAAGTCATCTGCGACATAGGCCACAATCCCGCGGCACTTGAAGGGAATTTCGGAATGCTGGAAAAATCCGGACGGCCGTTGGTTGTCGTCTACGGCATAATGGCCGACAAAGACCTCGAAGGAATTTCGGGGCTGATGCCGAAGGATGCCGAGTATATACTTTGTGCACCGGCAACGCCCCGCGCGCTCCCGGTCAAAAAACTGCACGGCACTCTCCGGCGCCTTCGTCCAGACCTTGTCCTGAGCGAAGCTCCAAGTGTCAGTCAGGCACTCCGGACAGCCGTGGAGCATTGTAAGAAAATCACTGAAACCGATTCGGCCGCAAGCCCTATGATCTATGTCGGAGGGAGTACTTTTGTCGTTGCCGAGGCACTACCCGAATTATGCACTACAAGATAACCCTATCCTACAACGGAAGCGACTTCTGCGGATGGCAGAGACAGAATGACGCGCCCAGCGTTCAGCAGAAACTCGAAAGCGGGCTGTCCACCCTGCTGCGACGGGACATCACAGTCACCGGAGCCGGGAGGACGGACACGGGAGTGTCTGCCATAGGATATGTGGCGGATTTCGAAACCGTGGCCGCCATTGACGATTTGGAAGAGTTCACCCGCAAATTGAACGCCATCCTTCCCGATTCGATATGCATCCATTCGGTCGAAGACTGCATTGACGGGTTCAATTCCAGATTCGATGCAGTCCGCAGGGAATACACCTATTATATCCATAGGAGCAAGGATCCGTTCGTAGAGAACTACTCTTACAGATACGCATACCCTGAGTTGGATTTCGATGCAATGAACAAGGCGGCCGAGCTCATACTTGGGAAGCACGATTTTTCCTGTTTCGAAAAGACCGGCTCCGACAACAGGACATCCATATGCACCGTCAGCGAAGCACACTGGTATCCTTACACTCCGACCGTATGCGCACATAGTAGCAAGGAAGCCTCGTACTGGATGTTCAGAATCAGCGCCGACAGGTTTCTTCGGAATATGGTACGCGCCATCGTCGGTACTCTTCTGGAAGTCGGTCGGGGGAAGCGCACGCCCGAATCGATATCAGTTCTTATCGATTCGAAGAACCGCTGCAATGCGGGAGAATCCGTTCCGGGACACGCACTCTTCCTGACAGGGATCAAATACAAATAATCATACGAAAATAAAAAAACCTGCAGCCTTGAGACTGCAGGTTTTTTATGAAATATCTTCGTCGAAATTATTTGACGTCGATCATAACGGCGCGGTTGAGCTCGATAGGCTTGTAAACGTTGTTGCCACCATTTACAACAACCTCGAACTGATCCTTGCAAAGACCATACTTTGTGGTAAGGAGCTTCACGATGTAGTTAGCCCTCTGCTTTGAAAGCTGGTTGTTGCGAGCCTTGGAACCTGTGTTCTTGTCGGCGTTGCCGGCAACTGTGAATGTAAGGTTCTTGCACTGACCGATCTTTGTCTTTACGATGTAATCAAGATGTGCGAGTTCCTTTGCACTGAGAGTAGCCTGACCAATCTCGAAATAAACGCATGATGTTGTTCCCATAAGGTTCTCAACGATAGCTGCATTCTGAGCGGCAGCTGTAGCGAGCTCATTGGAAAGTGTCTCGTTCTCAGCCTTGAGTTCTTCCTTAGCCTTTACAGCCTCTTCCTTCTCTGCTGTTGCAGCCTGAAGAGCAGCCTCAGCCTCCTGCTTTGCAGCCTCAGCCTCAGCTACAGCTACTGCGAGAGGAGCTGTGAGTGCAGCAGCAGTCACGAAATCGGTTCTCTTTCCGAAACGGTACTGGAGCCCCAGGGTAGCATTGAGGAAACCGAAATAACCGGGATTCGTAGTACTTGTGAACACACCGTCATTAGTGAAAAGGAAATGTGCATCGGGAACGATGTAGAAATTATTGCAAAGACGTACAGGGAACTGGATACCTGCTCCGATTCCCGCACCGCGGATATTGGCGAGCACATAATCAGCCTGGAGATAAGGAACGACGCTGACGATGCGGTTGGGTTTGTACTCACCGAAAGTATTGAGAACATCCCAAAGAACAGAAATTCCGATAAGATGGCTCTTCTGTGTAGCATCGTCGAATTTTGTCTGGAATCCGTTGTAGTCGATACGTGCTCCGACTGCAGGTGTGAACCACTTTCCGATATTTGCATCAATGCCGAAACCGGTACCTGTTGTCAGGTTTCCTGCGTATAGACCGTCAGCGACCATATTGATGCCACCACCTACACCGACAAACCAGTTTGAACCAAAATTGTTGGTTACAACACTTTCAGCAAATGCGCTTGTAGAAACGAGAAGCGCAGCTGCGATAACAAAACTTTTGATTTTCATAATTGTTATTGAATGATTATATGTTTTTTCTTTTTCAAGCTGCAAATATAGTCACTTTTTTTCAAATTATCAAATTATTTCGATTTCTTTTCGGATAATCCATCCCTGGCGTCCGTCCGGGAGTGAAATGTTGTCCCATTCTCCTATGCTGTCGATAATTTCCACCTTGGTCCCTTCATGCAAGACGAAAAGGTCGGTTCCGGTATTCGAATCCGGCGCGCTGCGCACCGCACTGACGCCGGAAACGATCACTGCATAGCACTCGTCAGAAGCTTCCCTGCGTTCCCTTGAGGAGAAGGACACGAAAAGTGCCGAAAGCAGTACGGCGGCAACGGATGAGAAGAATCCGAGTCTTCCGGTTCTTCCGCGTCGTCCCGAAAGAAGGAAAATAACAGCCCCGGCAAGGAATGCGGCGAAGAATACAAGTGCAAGTACCGCCCAGGAATCACTCGGCAGGGAATTGCGCAAAGACCTTACCCAGCTTGCGAGGAAAAATTCCGGGACGGCTTCAATCCTGTCCTGAAGGAAGGTGCTCACATAATCCAGATTCGCCCTGGCATCTTCGTAAGACGGATCGAGTTTCAGCGCCCTTTCGAAATAAAGCACGGAATGCGAGAGGTCCCCTGTCTTGAAGAATGCACATCCCATATTGTAGTAGAGCGAAGGACTTACGCTCCCTCCGGCCTCGATCTTCCTCCATTCCGTCAATGCGGATTCAGGATTGCCGGCGGAATATGCATCGCAACCCGCGCTCCATATTCCGGGCAGGTCGTCTGCGGCAAAGGAAGACGCAGGAATGGAAAGTATCAGCGCTGTGACAATCGGCACCAACGCCTTTCTTGAGGTCCTTGAACGTTTCATTACAGCATCGATGGATGATATGAGTCCGGCGGCCTCACTGTAATGTGCGGCCATCGCGTCATTGCTGCCGGACGGGGAGTAGCGCGCGAATTCGCACGCATCGAGGATGGATATGTAGGACGCAACCGTGTCTTCCGGGACTCCGGCCCGTCTGAAGCCGTCAGCGATGTTATCCTTGTTCTGCTCCGACTGGCTGATGTTGAGCTTGTCTGCGGCAAACCCGACAAGGGCCCGGTGCAATTCTTCATAGAAGGCGGAATACAGATTCCTCTTCAGGTAATCTTCCGCCGACGACAATCTCTTTGCGGCCATCTTGGATGCAGCCTTTGTACGCGTGGCAGCTACGTCGGAACGGGTGGCCCTGACCCTGCCGACCACAAGAAGCACCACAATGGCGAGAAGCAGCATGAACGCAGCCGCCACACAGAACGGCACCGACCATACGAAAAAACGGCCGGGTTCGCGGAACGCCGGAACTTTTGTGGATATGAAACGTATGTCCGAGCCGATATCGCGCACATCCCTGCCTGCGACACCGGTAAAGGTCTGCGAAGACGGTCCCGAATAATTTCCGGCATTCGCACCGGGAGAAACGGTTATCTCCATGGACGGAGAAGACGACGTCCTGTATGTGCGTGAGTCGATGTCGAACCAACTGAATTCCACAGGCCGGAATGAGAATTTTCCGGGACTCCTGGGGATGAAAGGATACTCGAAGGTCTTTGTCGCGCCATTCTCCGTGGTCTTTACGTCATAGGTCTCGAAATCGGGAGGAAATGAAATCTTCGGGGCTTCGAGAAGCATGGTGTTGCCGGAGCCCGTCACCTTGACTATCAAGGATGCAGCCTCGTGGGCCGAAAGAGAATCCCTCGTAAGGTAGGCCTCCATCGAATACTTTCCGACGCCTCCGCAGAAACTTGCCGGAGCACCGGCGGGAAGCGGGGACACGTTGAGAGTCAGAGGATGGGATGCAATCCTCTTGCGTATGGTCCTGTAGTCGGACTCGAAGAACGAATCGAACAGGCTTCCGCTGCCGGAGCCCTGGGATCTCACGTTGACAAGGCATACGAGTTCCGCCGGGTCGATGGTCAGTTCGCCCTTCTGCTGGGGAATCAACCTGTAGGAACGGAGAACTGCGGCGTTGTAGATTTCGGAGCCTACCGTCTCACGATGGAACTCGATGTTGGACGGAGTTTCAACTTCCTGGCTCCAGAAGCCGTCGAAGGTCGGGAAATGCACGTCTTCGAAACCGGCGATGTTCACTCTCTGATACAGCTTTATTTCCGCAATCACAGGTTCCCCGACAATGACATTTCTTTTGGATACCGACATTCTCAGGAAAAGGTCGCCGGAATCTACCGTCCCCGTGGAACCGGCCCTTTCGGAAGAGCCCTGCGAAGGCGAGGACGATCCGGACTTCACCACCCGTATGCTGCGGGGACTTGAGGAAATGCTCTTCCCTTTCACTTTTGCAGATGCCTGCGGGATGGAGAAAGTGCCTTCATCCTGAATCTCGACCACATATGTGTAGGAAGTTGTGGAAGAGCGGGTGGTCTTGCCATTGATGATCGTCACCGAGGAGCTGGTCCCGGCCTGCGGGCCCCAGAGCACGTTGAACTCGGAATCTGGCTGCCAGTTGAAATCGGTCGGTTTTTCCCCTTCTATGGTAAATACGATGTTGAACTGTTCGCCGCAGCCGACCACCTCGGGGGCCTGCACCATTATGATGTCCTGTGCCCATACCGATATGGCCACAGCAGCACAAAACAATACGGAAATTATCTTCTTCATTACCAATTCTTGTCTTTCTGTCTGGACTTCAGAGCCTCGGCCTTCTCCTTGTCAACCTTGTCCTGGGTCTCCTTCTCCTTGGCCTGGATCGCTTTCAGAATCTGCTGTGCCTGCTGGGGTGACATCTTCTGCTGCTGAGGCTGCGCCTCCTCCTGATTGTCATCCCCTTGAGGCTGCGGCTGGGGCTGGTTTTCCTGATTGTCCTTATTGTCATTGTTGTTTTCATCGTTCTGCTGAGGCTGCGGGTCCTGCCGGTTCTGCTGGTCCTCCAGCATCAGTTTCGCGTATATGTAGTTCTCTTTCGCATCCATATCTTCAGGCGTTTCGAGAAGAGCCGCCTTGAATTCCTTCACCGCAGTAGCATAATCTTTCTTCTGCAACGCCACGTCCCCGCGGTTGAAATGAATCTTTGCCGAATGCCGCGATGCTTCCAGCGCCTCATCCCCTATCTTTGACAGGGTCTTTCCGGCACCGTCGAAATCATTCTGCCTGTAAAGCGAGGACGCAAGGTCATAGGTGGCGGCCACTGAAGTGGAATCCTCGACGATCGCCCGCCTGTAATCCAATTCAGCCTTGCGGAAATTCCCGGACTTGAACTTGCGGTTGCCGCTGCGCACCGGCCTGACATCGCTCTGGGCGAAAGCGGATGTCACAGTCAGAAACAGTATGCAAAATGTCAGAAACTTTCTCATCACTTGAACAATTTTCTGTCAGGTTTCCTTTCTCCAAGCAGCATCTCCACCACCAGAAGCAGCAGTGCAATCGCAAAGAAATACATATACTGCTCGTCGAACTCCTCGAAGACCACCGACTTGAACGTCTCTCCCTCCATAGAACGTATATCGTCGATTATGGGATTGAGTCCGAATTCCTCCATCCCGGCGTGGATATATGCGCCGTTGCCCGCCTTGGCAACCTTCCTCAGGCTTTCCTCGTCAAGTCTGGTCACCACGATCTCCCCGTTCTTGTCTTTCAGCAGTTCTCCGTTTACCGGTATGGGTTCACCGGCGGTGGAACCGACGCCGATGGCGTATATGCGGATTCCGGCATCGGCCGCCTGTTTCGCAGCGGCAACGGCATCGTCTTCGTGGTTTTCACCATCCGTAATGAGGATGATGACACGGCTCTTCTCGCTCTGCGCGCTGAAACTCCTTGCCGCCGTCATTATCGCATCCCCTATGGCAGTACCCTGCACCGGAATGGATCCCGCATCTATCGAGTTGAGGAACATCTTCGCCGAGACGTAGTCCGTGGTGATGGGGAGCTGGACAAAGGAGCTCCCGGCAAATATGATCAGACCTATACGGTCTTCGCGGAGTTTGTCCACGAGGGAAGAAATCGCAAGTTTGGCCCTTCCAAGCCTGTCGGGAGAATAGTCCCGGGCAAGCATAGAATTCGAGACGTCCAGGCATATCATTATTTCGGCCCCCTTCGTCTCCTTCTCGCTGACCTTTGCGCCAATCTGGGGCCTTGAGAGTCCTATGACAAAGAAAGCGAACGCAAGGGTGAAGAGGGAAATCCTCACCCAACCCTTGGCCCTGCTGTAATGTGGCATAAGTTCACCCACGAGTTTCTCGTCCCCGAACTCGAGAATCCTTCTGCGGCGGGCCCTGAGGGCAATCGCATAAACTGCCGGGATTGCCGGGACAAGAAGCAGAAGCCACAAAACGAAACTGTATGCAAAAACAATCATACCAACCTCTTCATTAACAGTCTTGCCAACAATTCAAGAAGCAGGGCGATCAATGCCACCACTGCGAATCTTGCGAAAAGTTCCTTGTATACCGGGAAACTGTCCACGGTAGTGCGGGCCTTCTCCATAGAGTTGATTTCAGCATAGATTTCGGAGAGCTTGGTATTGTCCGTAGCTCTGAAATACCGTCCTCCGGTTATGCTTGAGATGTTTCTCAACAGATCCTCGTCTATCTCCACCTGCACCTGGCGTTTCTCCATACCCCAGGGCGTGACTACCGGATAAGGTGCGGTTCCGTTGGCACCCACTCCTATGGTATATACCCTGATTCCGTATGTCCTCGCTATTTCCGCAGCGGTTGCCGGAGCAACTTCCCCGCGGTTGTTGACGCCATCCGTCAGCAGAATCACCACACGGCTGGGCGCATCCGAGGAAGAAAGTCTCGCAACGGCGGTGGCCAGTCCGTTCCCGATGGCGGTACCGTCCTCGATCAAATCGGTCTGAACGTCCTTCATCAGGTTGATGAGCGTCGCGCGGTCCGTAGTCAGGGGGCACTGGGTGTAGCTTTCACCGGCAAACACCACTATTCCCATCCTGTCATACGGACGCTGGGAAATGAACTCGATGGCGATATCCTTGGCGGCATTGATCCTGTCCGGGACGAAATCCTGGGCCAGCATACTGGTGGAAACATCCATAGCCAGTATTATGTCTATGCCTTCGGTGTCTATTTTCTCATTCATCGAGGAAGTTCTGGGACGCGCTATCGCAAGAACGATCATAACAAGCGCAACGGTCCTGAACGCCATCGGAAGATGGTGAAGAACGGCCGCATATCCGCGTTCCCGTATCCACGGTCCGGCGATGCTGACTCTCATATGGGGGACGCGTCCCTTAATCTCCCTTACCACGTAAAGGGCGACGAGAAGGACCGGAAGGATGAGAAGCCACAGAAGGGCCGGGTATTCAAAATACATCACTGCTCACCTCCTTCCTGAATTTCCGACTGGTAGGTCGAAGTTACGAACCTCACGGCCAGAGGCAGGGCCCTGGCATTGGATTCGTCATCCATCACGGCCTTTGCGAATTTCACGAAATCCGCATTTTCAAAAAGTTCCTTCAGCTCCGAGAACATTTCAGGAGTGAAATCCCTGTTGTCCTTCAAGGCATCGAACAGTTCAGCCGTAGTCATTTCCGGAGCATCCACCCCAAAGCGGCTGTCGATATAGGTCTTCAGCGCATCCGTAATTCCGGAATAGAAAAGCTTCTGCTTGTCCGGAGCCCAGAACTTGTCTCCTCGGTATTTGTCCAGCTCACGCAGGGCAACGATATGCGCAGGGTCGCGACGCTCGGGCGCATCCGGCTTCCTGCTCCTGATCCGGGGTATCACCACCAGAACCAGCAGCGCAGCAAGCGCACCGAGAAGAATGACTCCCCCCATATACGGAGCGACCTCGGCAAAAGTCAGAGGATAGCCGATCTGCCCCTTGATATCCTTTATCTGAAAAGTCGCGGTATCTACCTGGATGGTCTTGACATCCATCTCCAGCGGGTCGAACAGCAGTGTGTCCGACTTGCCTTCGCAACTGACGCGGACCGGAACCGGAGGGAGTGTGTAATGGCCCTCCTCGAAGGGAGAGAGAACAATGGTTCCCCGCACGGCCTCTATCTTTTTGCGCACGGTGACGGTGTCGATTTTCCAGTCCCTTACCAGGACAAGCGTATCATTGAATACCCCGGACATTTCTCCCGGCTGGACAACGGCGCCGTCCTGCGGGTTCCTGATTTCGAAACCATATTCCACCTGATCCGCCACGAGGATGGAGTCCCTGGTCTGGAGCTGCCTGAAAAAGGCATCACCGGAAGGGATGACATCCAGCAGGAAAGACAATATGACAGCTATCAACTTCATCTCAGGATTTGAACAATGACATCAGGGAACGGACGTAGTCGCAATCTGTAGGAATATCCACGGAATTGACCTTGTATCTCCTCAACAGAGCCTGTTCGTTCTTCCCCACTTCAAAAAACCACTCGGCATATTTTCTCCGTACCGGAGCGGAGTCGGTGTTGACCCAGTACCCATTGCCGCTTTCGCTGTCCTTTATGTGCACGAGGCCCGTCGGCGGAATCTCCCTTTCCCTCGGATCCAGCACCCGTATCACTGAAAGGTCCGCCCTGTTTACCGCAACCTTGAGAGCATCCTCATATCTGGGACGTCCGTCAGCATCCACATCCAGCATGTCGCTCAAAAGGAATGCGTTGCACTTCTTTTTCATCGCATTGGAAAGGAACTGAAGAGCGGCCCCTATGTCGGTCCCGTCAGATTCCGGCTGCAGCTCGAGCATTTCCCGGATGATGTGAAGAAGATGGGAACGACCCTTCTTGGGGGGTATGAATTTCTCGACGCGGTCGGAAAAGAACAGCGCTCCCACCTTGTCGTTATTGATGCTGGCACTGAAGGCCAGCACTGCGGCGATTTCCGCAATCCTGTCCCTCTTGGTGCCTCCGGACGTACCGAAAAGACCGCTCCGGCTGACATCCACAAGAAGCACCACTGTAAGTTCCCTCTCCTCTTCGAAGACCTTCACGTATGGACTCCTGAGTCTGGCGGTCACGTTCCAATCCATTGAACGCACATCGTCACCCCACTGATATTCGCGCACTTCACTGAATGCCATACCGCGTCCTTTGAACGCGGAATGGTACTCTCCCGCGAAAATCTGGTGGGAAAGGGCCTTGGTCTTTATCTCAATCTTCCGGACCTTCTTTAACAGTTCGCTGGCTTCCATTACGGAACGATTACTGCATTGATGACCTGTTCGATGATCTCCTCACTTCTGACATTCTCGGCCTCGGCCTCATATGTCAGCCCGATACGGTGTCTGAGGACCTCGGGGCAAACGGCCCTGACATCCTCCGGGATCACGTATCCGCGGCGTTTGATGAATGCATATGCCTTGGCGGCCGCGCTGAGGGCGATGCTGGCACGGGGGGATGCGCCGTATCCGATCAGGTTCCTGAGACCTTCAAGGTTATAGTCTTCAGGGGTACGGGTCGCATAGACGATATCTACGATATAGCGCTCTATCTTTTCATCCATATAGACTTCGCGGACCACGTTGCGTGCACGGATTATGTCCTCGGGCTTTACGACGGGACACACTTTGGGGAATTCCCCAGTGTTGTTCATCCTGATGATGAGCCTCTCCTCCTCCTTCTTGGGATAATCCACTACCACCTTCAGCATAAAACGGTCCACCTGCGCCTCGGGGAGCGGATATGTACCCTCCTGCTCGACGGGGTTCTGGGTCGCCATGACGAGGAACGGTTCAGGAAGCGGATAAGTCTTGTCTCCGAGGGTCACCTGTCTCTCCTGCATGGCTTCGAGCAATGCGCTCTGCACCTTGGCCGGCGCGCGGTTGATTTCATCCGCAAGCACGAAGTTTGCGAAAACAGGTCCCTGATGGACTTCGAAAGCCTCTTTCTTCTGGCTGTAGATCAAAGTACCCGTGACATCGGCAGGAAGCAGGTCCGGAGTGAACTGGATCCTGCTGAACTTTCCGCCTATGGCCTTGGAGAGAGAGCTGATGGCAAGTGTCTTTGCAAGTCCCGGCATACCTTCGAGAAGGATATGTCCGTTGGCAAGCAAGGCAATCTGAAGATTTTCGACAAGATGCTTCTGGCCGATGATAACCTTTCCCATCTCCATCGAGAGTATGTCCACGAAGGCACTCTCCTGCTGGATACGGTCATTGAGTTCTTTAATGTTAACGCTTTCCATTTCTATTTTTTGATCAATTTCTCTATTTCAAGTGCGACTTCCTCCGCCGTGCGGCAGTCGGTATCCACAACAAATTCCGCCTTCCCGTACACCGGCAGCCGGCTGCCGAGAAGTTTTTCAAAGCCCGCGACTTCCAACAGGGGCCTGTCGGAATTGGCGGCCAGAAGTCTCTCCTTCAAAATCCGGGCCGAAGTACGCAGGTACACGCATTTTGTCTGGCCGAAGATGATATGGCCTATGCTCCCTATGGTCGGAGTCCCTCCTCCAAGTGCGAGCACCAGATTCCTGTCAGTGAGCGACTGCATCATCGCAATGTCCCTCACGGCTTCAGCCTCGACGGCGCGGAAATACTCCTCACCGGATTCTCTGATGATAGCGGCCGCAGTCCTTCCGATCTTGTGCCCCACGTATTCGTCAAGGTCCAGGAACTCCCATCCGAGAAGTTCTGCAAGAGCCTTCCCGACGGTGCTTTTCCCGCATCCCATGAAACCTGTGAGCGATACTGTCATCTCTAGAACAACGTGAGTTCCTCGAATTCTATTACGTCAAGGGGAATCTCCTCGACCTCGGCCGGCACTTCACCATTTCCGGCAGGAACTTCCGGCTCCGGCTTGTCCAGCGGCTCTATGAATTCCACCTTGCTGATTTCCCGGTCATGGCACTTCTTGCCCTTGGCGGTGATTCCTTTTTTCGCAATCCACATCTCGGCATCCACAGCCTCGGGTTCACGATGCCCGGATTTTCCTCCGAAAGTAACCAGATACTGGGGATGAAGGTCATCCGACAGCGCCACAAGCCTTGATTTTGCCGACTCCGAGATGAAACATATAGGAGTATTGTCGGAAACGACGAAACTGAAGCGCTTTACGTAATATGTCTTTGCGGCACCGTCGTAGTAGAGGGCCGTGTAAGTCTTGGACTGGTCGAGTTTCTCGATTTTCAGTACCTCACCCTGATACCTGTTGCTCACGTCGAACGAAGTCGTATAGCAGGTTCCGTTTGTGAATATTGCAAGCACCTTGTCGTCCGCACTGAAGGAGCCGAGATAAGCCCCCCGCTGCTCGTCATTCAGTTTCTGGATATCCGCATCGAACCAGATGTCCTTTCCCGAAATGGTGGAGACTCCGGCTGATTTCAGGCTGATCTTCTGAATCGGGTTCTTGCTGACCAGATTCCCCCTGGAAGTCTTGCCCTTGATGGCAAGAGTCGAAAAATCATACTCCAGGGAAGTCTTCTTGAGCTTCGCACGCGGCCTCAGCTGTATGCGCACCGTCTCAGCCTCTCCGTTGTGGTTGGCGGAGAACCAGAGGATGGTCGAACCCGGCACTCCGGTCGTTATGTCATACTCCTTGTCACGGGTGATGGAAGTGATGGCAAATCTCTTTGCGTAGTAATTGCTGGAATTGCCGTCGCGGTAAATGACGTTGTAAATGGTCCTCTCATCCCCGCGGTTGAAAATTCCCACGTAAAGCAGATCTTTGCCGAAGAAGTCCTTTTCCTCGACTTTCTTGATGGAATACTTTCCGTCCTTGCGGATCACCACAACCTCGGACAGGTCGGAACAGTCGCATACGAACTGCACTCCATCCTCTTTCTTGAGTCCGATTCCGACAAAGCCCTCCGCCATGTTCGCATAAAGCTTCGCATTGTTGGAAATGACCTTGGTGGCGGTGATGGTCTCGAAACCCACCAGTTCCGTGCGGCGGGGAAAATCCTTGCCGTATTTCTTCTTGAGTTCCTTGAACCAGTTGACCGTATATCTGACTATGTTGTCGATGTTGTCCTGCACCTCCTTCATTTCCTTCTCGATGGAGGCCACCTTCTCGTCCAGGGCCTTCACGTCGAACTTCGATATTTTCCTTACCGGCTTGTCCACAAGCTTGTCAATATCCTCCATCACTATCGGGCGGCGGAGCATCTTCTCATATTCCTTCATCCTGGAGAGGATGTCGTTTTTCTGGTCCTCCCAGGTCTTCTGATCCTGCTCGAGAACCTTGTAAATCCTGTTCTCGAAGAAGATGCGTTCCAGCGAGGTGTAATGCCAGTCATTCTCGAGTTCCGCCATCCGGTACTGCAGCTGGGCCATCAGAAGGTCCCTGGTGTGCAATGCGCTGTACTCCAGTATGTCGTGGGCCGAGAGGAACTGAGGCTTGTTGTCCTTGATGACGCAGGCATTCGGGGCTATTGCCGTCTCGCAGTCGGTGAATGCATACAAGGCGTCGATGGTCTTGTCCGGCGAAACGTCATTCGGCAGGTGGATGATGATCTCCACCTTGTCGGTGGTCATGTCATCTATCTTCTTTATCTTGATCTTTCCCTTGTCCTTGGCCTTCAGGACAGAGTCGATGATCATATGGGTGGTCTTGCCGTACGGGAGTTCCGTGATGGCAATGGTGCTCTTGTCTATCTTCTCTATCCTGGCCCTTACCTTGACCATTCCGCCCCTGCGTCCCTGCAGATATTTGCTGCAGTCGGCGAAGCCTCCTGTCGGGAAATCGGGATACAGTTCATACGGTCTTCCCTCGAGAACGGCTATGGACGCATCCAGCAACTCGTTGAAGTTGTGCGGCAGAATCTTCGAGGACATTCCGACTCCGATTCCCTCCGTACCCTGCGCAAGAAGCAGGGGGAAACGCACCGGGAGTTCCGTAGGCTCGTCGTTGCGGCCGTCGTAACTCTTCATGTAGTGGGTGATTCTCTTGTCGAAGACCACCTCCTTGGCGAATTTGCTAAGTCTCGCCTCGATATATCGCGGAGCGGCGTTGCTGTCACCGGTAAGGATGTTTCCCCAGTTTCCCTGGCAGTCCACCGTGAAGCCTTTCTGCCCGAGGGTGACGAGCGCCCCGAGGATGGAAGCGTCTCCGTGAGGATGGTACTGCATGGCCTGGCCGACGATATTGGCCACCTTCGTGTATGCACCGTCATCCATATTGTACATCGCGTGCAGAACGCGTCGCTGCACCGGCTTGAGACCGTCCACAATATGGGGGACAGCCCTGTGCAGGATTACATAGGATGCGTAATCCAGATACCAGTCCTTGAACATCCCGGAAAGCTTGAATTTCTGGGCGTCCGCTTCAAGGAGCCTGTCATATTTTCCCGAGCCTTCGCCTTCTTCAGCGACCTCGATGTCCTCGTCCTCTTCTATGGGTTCTTCGATTATGTCTTCGTACTCTTCGCTCATAGTCTTATTCTTCGTATCCGAATTTTCTCAGTTCTCTCTTGTTCTCCCTCCAGTCGGCATCGACCTTCACCAGCAGTGTCAGGAACACTTTCTTCTGGAAAAAGTCTTCCATGTCGATTCGGGCCTGGGTACCTACCTTCTTCAGGGATGCGCCGCCCCTGCCTATCACGATTCCCTTCTGGGACTCGCGCATCACATAGATGATGGCGCCTATGTCATATCTTTCCTCGCCCTCCCTGAACTGCTCGATCTCCACCTGGCAGCAGTACGGAATCTCCTCCTTGTAGTTCAGCAATATCTTCTCCCTGATGATTTCAGAAGCGAAGAAACGGAGGTTCTTGTCTGTGAAAGTGTCCCTGTCGTACCACGCAGGCGCTTCCGGCAGCTTCTCCACAACGGTGGAAAGTATGGCGTCGAGATTGAAGCGTTCCTGCGCCGAGGCGGGTATCACCTCAGCCTTAGGAACGAGTTGCTTCCACCTCGCCATCAGCTCAAGCACCTTGGGCTGGTTCGAAATGTCTATCTTGTTGACGACGATGATTACCGGACAGTCAAGTTTCGACAGTTTGTCCACGTACTCGCTGTTCTTGTCACCCGTCTCGACAGTGTCGGTAACGTAAAGTATCACGTCGGCATCCCCGATGGCCGCATCCACGAAATTCACCATATCCTGCTGGAGACGGTAATTAGGCTTGAGGATCCCCGGGGTATCGGAATAGACGATCTGATAATCATCAGTGTTCACTATTCCCATTATCCTGTGCCTGGTAGTCTGCACCTTCGCCGTCACGATACTGAGTTTCTCCCCAACCATCGCGTTCATCAGCGTGGACTTGCCCACGTTCGGATTGCCGATTATGTTTACGAAGCCTGATTTAAACATAGGCTCCCATCTTGAGGATATTCACCTCCCCTTCCGTCAGCATACGCCATTCGCCCTTCTTGAGGCCTTTCTTCGTAAGCCCGGCGAAATATACGCGGTCAAGCGCACGCACGTCATAACCTGCCGCTTCGAAAATCCTGCGGACCACGCGGTTCTTTCCGCTATGGATCTCGATGCCAAGCTTGCGATGGTCTTCGGCATCGATGAATTCCAGCTCGTCGGCAGCCTCGGTCCCGTCGGAGAGTTCTACTCCTCCGAGTATCCTTTCGCGGTCTTCATCGGAAAGGGGCTTGTCAAGTATCACCTGATAAATCTTCTTCTTGTCGTACGAAGGATGCGTGAGCCTCTCCGCTATTTCTCCGTCATTTGTGAACATCAGCACTCCGGTGGTTGCCTTGTCCAGCCTTCCTACCGGGAACACCCTGTACGCACATCCCTTCAGAAGTTCCATCACCGTCTTGTCCGCGTGAGGGTCCGAAGCTGTCGTGACGTAGCCCTTCGGCTTGTTCATTATGATGTAAACCTTCTCTTCGCCCTTGAGCCTCTCGCCGTTGAAGCGTATGTCGTCAGTGTGAATGTTGACCTTCACTCCGAGTTCGGTGACAACCTCGCCGTTCACGGTCACCACTCCGGCCTGGATCAGAGTGTCGGCTTCCCTTCTGGAGCAGACTCCGGAATTTGCAATGAACTTGTTGAGACGGATTTCATCGCGGACAGGGATGTTCACGGACTCCTTCTTTTCTGCGCCGTTCACTACGGGACGACGGCTTATCATCCTGTCTATGCCCTCGTCGGACTGTTTCGTGAACTGAACGAAGTTCTTCCTTCCGCCGGACGGTTTTCCTCCGTGCATCGGTTTGCGTCCGCCGAAAGGTTTGCGATCCCCGAAGGATTTGTGCTCGCCATAAGGCCTGTGTTCACCGGATGCCCTGTGCTCGCCATAGGTTTTGTGCTCCCCATAGGCTTTGTGCTCCCCATAGGGTCTGTGCTCTCCCGAAGGTTTTCTGAATTCCTTGGATGTGCTGAAAGCAGGGCCTTCAGCTGCTTTTGTCGTTTTTCTAGGTCTGAGTTTTCGGCCTGTTTTAGAAAATTCTTCCATCTTGATTCTGATGACCTCACGTCATCGCTACTTTAAATTGAAAATATATTTTATCGTTCCCTCCTGCAATGGAGGTGCATTTGCTATATCCGAAACCGGCGTGAAATGAGTCTTCATGGCCGCGTTCCTGGCTTCCTGCCAGAGTGTCTTGTCATCAAGAGTCGTGCCGGGCATCCCCGGTTCCGCACTCCGGACATTTCCATATACGTCCACAAGTATCTTTACTACAACCACTCCGCTCTTCTGAACCCGGTATCCTGGTTTGATGAGATTACCATCCACGCGTCTTCCCTGCAGGTGCGCATTCGATTTGCCGTCCACTGCGGCATTTGCCGAATTGCCGTCGACCTGACCGTCCCTGAACGTTTCGGATGCCTTGTCGGCAGAATGCGGCGTACCCGCATCGGAAGGCTTCTTTCCCATCCCTGGAAAGGATGCCCTGGGATCGATGGCCGGTTCCACCTTCGGCGTCGGCGAATCCACATCTCCGAAATCATCGGGAGCGGCCGCCTGCGTAGTGTTGGCAACTGTCTGCGCGACCGGAGACTTGCTCTTCCGAACAAGTTCCACCGGCTTTGTCCTGTCCACCTTCGGAGCGACAGGCTCCCTGCCGTAATGCGGCTTCACGGTCTCTTCCACTTCCGTGAAATCCAGAAGCAGCGACTGCTCCTGCGCAGGCGGCCAGATGTACGTCAGCCCGTGGACGGAGACAAGTACGAACGCCGCAGCGTGGGCAAGGAGCGTAAGCGCCATGCCTGCGACCACGGATCTCTTCCCGGTTCTCCGCCGTATTATCGCGTACTGACTCATCTGACTGTATACTACTCCGGACTGGTCGCCAGAATCACCTTATAGTGGTTGTGCTTTGCAATGTTCATCACGGACACCACTTCCTTGATAGGAACGGACTGGTCCGCATATATTGAGAAGGTGGGTTCCTGTTCGTTGACAAGCAGGGAAATCAGCTCATCCTCGACCTGCGTGAAAGGCACGGGCTTCTCGGCGCCGTTGATATGGAAAGTGTACTTGTCGTTGCCCCAGTCCTTGATGGACACGGAGACGGTGGCCTTGGCATTCACCTGGCCGGTGCTCTTCGGGAGAAGCAGTTTCAGGGCGTTGGGGTTGACCAGCGTCGACGTGACCAGGAAGAATATGAGCAGCAGGAAGACGATATCGGTCATCGAGGACATGCTCATGTTCGGATCGGCCTTTGTAATTCTCTTGAGTGCCATAGACTATTCCTGTTCCGTTGCAGGTTCGTTGAGAAGGTCCATGAATTCGATGGTGGCGCTTTCCATCTTGAAGACCACATTGCCGACTTTGGATGAAAGGAAATTGTATCCGAAATATGCAAGGATACCTACCACAAGTCCGCCCACCGTAGTTATCATCGCGGTGTAGATACCGCCGGAAAGCAAGGTGATATCGATGTTGTTGCCGGCGTTGGCCATATTGAAAAAGGCCTGCACCATACCTATCACGGTTCCGAGGAATCCTATCATGGGAGCGCCTCCGGCTATCATTGCAAGATACGGCAATCCTTTCTCGAGACGCGCCACCTCGGCGTTCCCTACATTGTCGACCGCTGTCTGGATGTCGCCCAGGGGACGGCCTATGCGGTTGATACCCGTCTCGATCATCCTCGCTACCGGAGTATCCTCCTTCTCGCAAAGGGCGAGTGCGGACTTGATTTTTCCGTCGTGGATGTAATCGCGGATGTCATTCATGAAGTTCTGCTCGATTTTGCCGGCCTCGGAGATAACCCACCATTTCTTTCCGAAAAGATAGATGGCCACGATGGAAAGGAGAGCGAGAACGGCCATAAGCCATCCTCCCTTTACTGCAAGTTCAATCAGGGAGATTGACATCTCCTGCTGTACAGGTGCGGCTTCGATGCCGGTCTGGAGCAATGAAATCAACATAATTCTTATCTTTTTTATTTGTTTGCAACGTACGGACGGCGGTTCTTCGCCATTCGCGCAAATATACGCATTTTTGAAGTTATTTTCTTATATTTGTTTCACACAATTCAACAAGCACTCAATGAAACGAATCATCACCTCGGTCTTGCTGCTGTGTGCGGCGGTTCTATCGTCGACCGGACAGCAGATCATCTACACCGACGGCAGCAATCTGCCACTTTACGGAAAATGCATTGAAGAGACCAACACCCGCTACTCCCGGCTTCCGGCCGAATTCAAGGACGTGTCAAGGGATGCCGTATGGTGGCTCGGCCAGATGTCCGCAGGACTTTACCTCAGATTCCGGTCGGACTCTCCGGAAATCTATGTCAGATGGATTTCCAGTGCAAAGAGAAGCATGAACCATATGACCGACACGGGGACCCGCGGAATCGACCTGTATGCGTGGAAAGACGGCAAGTGGCGTTTTGCAGGCTCCGGAAGACCGGCAATGGAGCAGAATACGAGCGAAAGCAGGATTGTAGGCAATATGGACCCGCAAATGCGGGAATATATGCTGTACCTATCCCTTTATGACGGAATTGACAGCATCGCCGTTGGAGTTCCGGAGGGATACACCGTCGAGCAACCTGCGCAGCACGTCCAGAGTCACGACGGCGCCATCATCATGTACGGGACCTCGATTATGCAGGGATGCAGCGCCAGTCGGCCCGGCATGTGCTATACCGCCATCGTAGGCCGCGCGACCGGACGCGAGGTGATAAACCTGGGATTCAGCGGCAACGGACGACTTGACTACGAGATTGCGGAACTGATGGCGAGGGTTGAAAACCCGGCGGTGTTTGTTCTCGACAACGTTCCCAACTGCTCCGTGGAAGAAATAAACGACCGTACCGACCGTTTCATCGACATCCTCAGGGAAAAGCATCCGGACGTGCCTATCATAATGCTCGAGGATCCGCAGTTCGGCCACAGCACTTTCGACAATTTCATACGCAAGGAGGTTGAGGACAAGAACATTGCCCAGAAAGCGGCATTCAAGCGCCAGAAAGCGCGCGGTGTCAAGAACCTCTATTACATAACAACCGACAAACTTGTTGCCCCGGACGGGGAATCGTTTGTAGATGGAATCCACTATACGGACCAGGGAATGGTACACCACGCCAACGCCCTTCTCCCCGTACTTAAAAAAGCCATAAGAAAATGAAACGGAAACTTTTTTTGGCAGCAGCTGCCGCACTTGTCCTGGCCATTCCGTCAGCCTTTGCCGGAGCCATCGAAGACCTGTCGTCCAGAATACTCGGGAGCAGGAGTTCGAGAATCGTATTTGTCACCGATGAGTCCGTTCCGGACCATTTCAGAATAGAACAGAAAGGCTCGAAAATAGTGATTTCCGGAGACTGCCCCGTATCTCAGGCGGCCGGACTCAACTACTATATGAAGAATTTCCTCGGAGTGGACTACCCTTGGATGAAGGCTGAACTGCGTATCCCCAGGAAATTCCCCAAAGTGAAAGTTCCGGTAGAACGCACTGCCAAGACTCCCAAACGTTTCTTCCTGAACTACTGCACCTTCGGGTATACGCTTCCCTGGTGCGGATGGGAAGAATGGGAATGGCTGCTGGACTGGATGGCGCTCAATGGCATCAACATGCCCCTCGCGATTACCGGACAGGAATATGTATGGCTCTCCGTCTGGCAGGAGATGGGGCTCAGCGAGGATGACGTCAGGATGTTCTTCACCGGACCGGCGCACCTTCCCTGGCACAGGATGGCCAATCTCGACAGTTTCCAGGGCCCGCTTCCGATGTCCTGGATTTGCGGGCAGAAGGACCTGCAGAAACAGATTCTGCAGAGGGAACGCGAACTCGGGATGACCCCCGTGCTTCCCGCATTCGCGGGCCACGTACCCGAAAAGATCAAGGGTCTTTTCCCCGAAGCCGACATAAAGAGACTTTACGGATGGTGCGACTTCCCTCCCACCTATTTCCTCAACCCTACGGACCCTCTGTTCCAGAAGATTCAGAAACTGTTCCTGCAGAAGCAGGAGGAAGTGTTCGGCACGGACCACTACTACGGCACCGATCCTTTCAATGAAATGCAACCGCCAAGCTGGGATCCCGACTATCTCGCAGGCGTGATGAAGAAAATCTTCGGCTCCCTCCAGCAGGTGGATCCCGAGGCGAAATGGGTGGAGATGGCGTGGATTTACATCAACGCGCCCCACGGATGGGTGCCCGAGACCATCAAGGCCACGATGGAAGCCGTTCCTCAGGACAAGATCATAATGCTCGACTATATGGCGGAGAAGACGGAACTGTGGAGAAAAACCGAAAGCCACTACGGGCAGCCTTTCATCTGGTGCTACCTTGGGAACTTCGGAGGAAACACCGTCCTTGAAGGAGACATACGTGAAATAGACAACCGCCTGAATGCAATGTTCGGGGAGGACACCTCCTGCATAGGAATCGGATCCACCCTCGAGTCGTTCAGCGTCGCTCCGCATACCTTCGAATATCTTTTCGACCACGTGTGGGCCGATTCGCTTGACACTCACGAATGGATACGCAGGTGGAGCGACTTGCGTCTCGGAAGACACGAAGAGGAGTGCTGCAGCGCGTGGGAGAAGATGGTGGAAGAGATCTTCGTCCAGCCTGCGGCCGATTTCTACGGCTCCACCCTCTGCAGGGAACCGGCAGTCACCACCGACAGCTACGCGAAGCTCGCATATGACAATGACGAGCTCATCAAGTGCGCCAAAGCCATTCTCGCACACCCTGCAAATACCAAAGAAGCGCGATACGACATCGTGATGCTGTATTCACAGATCCTTTCCAACCTGTTCACCAGACTTACCGACGAATTCAACACTGCGGCGCTCAAACCGGACCTTGCAAGGATGCAGGAACTTGCCCCCGTCGCAAGGGAAATCTGCAACGAGATGGACAGGCTGCTGCTTACGCACGAGGACTTCCTCTTCGGAAAATGGATCGAGAATGCCCGCAGGTTCGGAACTACGGAAGAGGAAAAGGACTACTTCGAGACAAACGCCAGGACCATCCTGACCAGATGGGGAGGATCGCTGTGGCTCAACGACTACGCACGAAGACTCTGGCAGGGACTCGTTGGAGACTATTACCGCCAGCGCTACGACAAGTACTTCAATATGTGCATCGACCTTGTTTCGGACGGCAAGCCCATCGAGAGCGGAATGTTCATGGACCGGAAGCATGGATTCGGCGCAACCATTGAGGAAATGGCGGCTGACATAATCTCATCCAGGAAAGTCTACCCCTCCAGGCCTGACGGAGATTCCTTCAAGGTGGCCGGAGAAATCGATGCCAAACTCGATGTCTGGCGCTCGATACTCTGGGAATAGGGGTTCGACGTCCATTGCATTTTCTTTTGTCATAGATTCTTGCTAAATTTGCGGGCTATGGCAAAAGAGTGCAAGTGGATGATCAGGGAAGCCTCGCCTGCCGAAAAGGTTGACAGGCTCTGCGCTGAAGTCGGGATAGACAAGGTTCTGGCCGACCTCCTCGTGAAGCGCGGAGTGGAAACCTTCGAGCAGGCCAGAGCATTCTTCCGTCCCAGTCTGGACAACCTGCACGACCCCTTCCTGATGAAAGATATGGACGAGGCCGTGGAAAGGTTGCACAGGGCCGTATCCGAGGGAGAGAAAATCCTGGTCTACGGAGACTATGACGTTGACGGGACCACCGCCGTGGCACTTGTGTACTCCTTCCTGAAAAAGATTACAGGCAAGGTCGATTTCTATATCCCTGACAGATATGACGAAGGTTACGGCGTATCCGAAAAGGGCGTGAGATGGGCCGCGGAGAACGGATTCAAACTCATCATAACCCTGGACTGCGGCATCAAGGCCGTTGAAAGGGTCAAGCTTGCATCCAGCCTGGGCGTGGATGTAATTGTCTGCGACCACCACCTTCCCGATGAGACCCTCCCCGATGCCGTAGCCGTGCTTGATCCCAAGCGTGAGGACTGTCACTATCCGTTCGACGACCTTTCGGGCTGCGGAGTAGGATTCAAATTGGTTCAAGGGTACTCGCAGAGGTTCGGAATACCTTTCACGGAACTCGAGCCGCTGCTTGACCTACTGGTCGTAAGCATATCTTCAGACCTTGTCACGATGGTCGGAGAGAACAGGGTCCTTGCCCACTTCGGATTGAAGTGCCTCAACGACAATCCCAGGAAAGGCCTCCTTGCAATGATGAACCTTTCCGGACTCGAGCCGGGCCACATCTCCATCGATGACATTGTCTTCAAGATCGGTCCCCGCATCAACGCGGCAGGCAGGATGGAGACAGGCCGCCTGGCAGTGGAACTGCTCACGGCCACAGACGAAGCATCGGCGATGAAAGCCGGAGAAAAAATCAACAACAACAACACCGAGAGGAAGAACATCGACCGCGAAATAACCCAGGAGGCGTTGGAAATGGTTCAGGCCGGCACTTGTCTGGCCAGCAAGAACATAACCATCGTCTATAATCCCAAATGGAACAAGGGTGTCGTGGGCATCGTGGCCAGCAGGCTGGTGGAAGCGTACTACAAACCCGCAGTCGTGCTCACCAAGTCCAACGGATTCGCAACCGGCTCGGCAAGAAGCATACAGGGATTCGACCTCTATTCGGCCATCGAGAGCTGCGCCGACCTGATGGAAAACTTCGGTGGCCACGTGTATGCGGCGGGTCTCACCCTCAAGGAAGAGCACCTTCAGGAGTTCGCGTCCAGGATGGACGCCCTGATTGAAGGCAAGATTACCGAAGATATGCTCACCCCGGTGGTGGATATTGACGCAAGGCTTGATTTCTCGCAGATCACGCCGAAATTCTTCAGGATCCTCAAGCAGTTCCAGCCCTTCGGCCCCGGAAACGGCAATCCTGTTTTCGCCACCGAAAACGTGTACGATTCCGGCAACGGAAGAAAGGTCGGAGCCGCAGGCGTACATATGAAACTGGACCTCATTCAGGAGAGCCAGCCCTACCATCAGATTCCGTCCATTGCCTTCAACATGTCCGAATGCTATGACTATGTCAAGGATGGAAATCCGTTCGATGTCTGCTACAGCATAGTCGAGAACTACTATCGTGGCAATTCGACCCTGCAGCTCAGGCTCAAGGACATAAAGAAAAGAGAAGAAATAATATGATACAGGAATTCAGCGAACAGGAGCAGATACGCAGGGAATCACTTGCCAAGCTCCGCGAATTGGGAATAGAGCCCTATCCCGCAGCACTTTATCCCATCAATACGACTGCAGCGCAGATTGCCGCAGAGTATGACCCCGAGAAAGGGAACTGTCAGGACGTTTGCATCGCCGGAAGGCTTATGAGCCGCAGAATAATGGGGGCCGCCTCCTTCGGAGAGCTTCAGGACGAAACGGGCCGCATCCAGATTTATGTCAAGCGCGACGAAATCTGTCCCGAAGAGGACAAGACAATGTACAACACCGTCTGGAAAAGACTGCTCGACATAGGCGATATCGTCGGCATCAAAGGTTTTGCATTCATAACCCAGACGGGCCAGCTAAGCGTTCACGTAAAGGAGCTTACGCTTTTGAGCAAGTCGCTCAGAGTCCTCCCCATCGTCAAGGAACTTGACGGTCAGGTATTCGACGCTTTCACGGATCCAGAGATGAGATACCGTCAGAGATATGTGGACCTTATTGTCAACCCTCAGGTCAAGGAGACTTTCGTAAAGAGGGCGAAGATAATAGCCACGATGCGCGAATACTTCAACCAGGCAGGCTGCCTCGAGGTCGAGACCCCAATTCTCCAGAGCATCCCGGGAGGGGCTACGGCACGTCCGTTCATCACCCACCACAACGCTCTCGACATTCCCCTATATCTCCGTATCGCCAATGAGCTCTATCTCAAGAGACTTATCGTAGGCGGCTATTCCGGAGTTTACGAGTTCGCCAAAGACTTCCGCAACGAGGGTATGGACAAGACCCACAATCCGGAATTCACCTGTATGGAGATTTACGTCGCATACAAGGATTACATCTGGATGATGGAATTCGTGGAGAAGATGCTTGCGAAGATTTCAACGAGCGTCAACGGGACCACCAAGGTTAAAATCGGAGACAACGAAGTCGATTTCGGCGGCACGTACCGCAGGCTCCCCATCCTCGAAGCCATCAGGGAATATGCCGGTGTCGATGTCAAGGGGATGGACGAAGAGCAGCTCCGCGCCACTTGCAAGAAACTCAATGTAGAGATAGAGCCTTCAATGGGCAAGGGCAAGCTGATAGATGCCATCTTCGGAGAATACTGCGAGAAAAAGCTTATCCAGCCGACATTCGTAACGGACTATCCGGTAGAAATGTCCCCCCTTACAAAACGTCACCGCAACGACCCTTCGCTTACGGAGCGTTTCGAACTTTTCGTATGCGGCAAGGAACTCGCCAATGCATACTCCGAGCTCAACGACCCCATCGACCAGCTGGAAAGGTTCGAGGAGCAGGCGGCCCTCAAGAGCAAGGGCGACGACGAGGCAATGTACATCGATATGGATTTCGTACGCGCACTTGAATACGGAATGCCACCGACCTCAGGACTCGGTATGGGCATCGACAGGCTTACGATGTTCATGACCGGGGAGACTGCAATCCAGGACGTGCTGTTCTTCCCCCAGATGAGGCCCGAAAAATTCGACTAGTCGAAATCTGAAAAATATTCTGACAGCAGGGAGCGCTTGGCATCGTCGAGCGCTTTTCTGTTTTTCTCCTCACAGAGTTGCGAAGTCCTCTGCTGGGCCCCGAGATAAGTGGATGAAAGCATTATGGCTCCGCCCAATATTCCGGACACATAGCACCCGGATGCTATCTGCGTCACTGTCCACGCTATGGATGTGGCATTGAGGGCCGTACTTATCCAATTGGCATTGGACCCGATTTTGAGCGTATTTGCAGCAAATGTCATTGCAGCAAGCGCAACGAGACAAACAAGAAACTTTTTCATTTCAAATGATGTTCAGATATTGACAAATAAAGATAAAAACCGAAGTTTTTGCTATTATTTTTTGCTATTTTTGCCGCAATGGACAACGAGTTGATCACATCGGTTCACAACCCGAAGATAAAGTACCTCCAGGAACTTACCCTGAAGTCTTCCCAGCGCAGGAAGTCGGGACTGTTCGTGGTCGAGGGCCGAAGGGAGATAGAGCGTTGCCTGGAAGCCGGATTCGAGCCCGAAGCCGTTTTCGTCTGCGAAGGAGCCGGAAATCTGCCGTTCAATTGCAGGAAAACCTTCACGGTAAGCCGTGAGGTGTATGAAAAAGTCGCATACAGGGAGAGTACGGAACTCGTCATCGCCGAAATCAAATCAAGAGACGTCAGTTTGAATGACCTCCGTCTGAGTGCGAACCCCCTCGTAATCGTACTGGAAAGCGTCGAAAAACCCGGCAACCTGGGCGCAGTCCTCAGAAGCGCCGATGCCGCAGGCGCGGATGCCGTGATCGTCTGCGATCCGCTTACCGACCTGTACAACCCAAACCTCATAAGGGCGTCCCTCGGAGCCAGGTTCAGCGTTCCGTGTCTGGAATGCGATTCACAAAGCGCAATCTCGTTTCTGAAAGAAAAAGGCATCGGCATTCTGACGGCCCAGCTCCAGGATTCGGAACTTTATTATGACTGCGATATGAAAAAAGGCACCGCCATCGTTATGGGTACGGAATCCACAGGACTCACCGACACCTGGAGGAAAGCCGCCGACAGGCACATACGTATTCCAATGTGCGGAAGGCTGGATTCGCTCAACGTTTCCGTAAGCGCGGCCATATTGTTGTTTGAAGCGGTCAGACAGAGAAATGGATAGATTTGCACTTATCGGCTCGGACATCGGTCACTCGGAGAGTCCGGAACTTTTCCGCAAGGCATACGGAGGAAGATGGAAGTATGACCTCATCGACGAAAAGGACTTTGACAAGGCCCTTTCAATATTTACGGAAGGTCCCTATAAAGCCGCCAACGTCACGTCTCCGTTCAAGACGGATGCCGCAGCGGCTGCAGACTGGAAGTCGGCGGAAGTGACGGCCTGCGGAGCAGCGAACATCCTGATGAAGGAAGACGGTATCCTGAAAGCCTTCAATTCGGATTTTCTTGCCATTTCCAGGCTGCTCAGCGTCTATGAGGGCAACGTCAGCGTCATAGGCTTCGGCGGAGCCGGGAAAGCGGCTGCCGCGGCGGCTGCGGATGCCGGAAGGAGGGTCAGGATTTTCCACCACGATGAAATCGAAGATCCCGTGGAGGATGAAATAATCATATACACTCTTCCCTGCGCCGTTCCGGGATACCGGAATCTTCAGGCGCGCGTACTGATCGAGTCCAACTACAAGGATCCGGTGTGCACCGACCTTGACGGAGTGCAGTGGTACGTACCGGGGAAGGACTGGCTTCTGGCACAGGCCGTCACGGGATATCCCCTGATGACCGGGGAACAAACGGAATTCTAATCAAAACTTTATATTGCTATGGCAGGATTGAACAAAGTAATGCTTATCGGAAATGCCGGGCGCGATCCGGATGTACACTATCACGAAAACGGTGCGGAAGGAGGCGCCGGACTCAAGTCGGCGACATTCACGCTGGCCACCTCCGAGCGCTACCGCGACCGTAACGGAGAAATCAGGGAAAACACCGAATGGCACAATATCGTGGCCTGGAGGAACAATGCCGACATCTGCGAGAAATACGTGCGCAAGGGCACGCAGGTTTATATCGAAGGAAGGCTCCGCACAAGGAGCTGGACCGATGCGAACGGCGTGAAGAAGTACCAGACGGAAATAGAAGTCCAGAATATGATGCTGCTCAGCCGCAGGGACGGTGAAAATGCCGCCGCCCCCCAGCCTTTCCAGCAGCCCCGGCAGACTCCGCCCCAGCCCCAGCCTCAACCCGAGCAGCCTGCAGTCGCCGTTGCCGTTGCCGATGGCACTGATGACCTTCCGTTCTGATGTTTGATTGGATAGAAAAAGAAAGATATGACAGAAAAGATTAAAAAATTGATGAACGACTCGGCCGTAGCGCGCTTCACCGTGCTCGCGCTGGTCGCAATGACGATGTTTTTCGCATACATGTTCGTGGACGTGATGTCCCCTCTCAAATCGCTTGTCGAAAGCAATCTGGGATGGAACAGCGGTGTCTTCGGCAAGTATGCCGCATCCGAATACATACTCAACGTCTGCGGTTTCCTCATTATCGCCGGCGTCATTCTCGACAAGCTCGGAGTCCGCTTCTCGGGCATCCTCTCCGCCGGTCTGATGGTTGCAGGCGCTGCCATCAAGTTCATCGGCATCAGCGACTGGTTCCAGGGCACCGGACTGTGCCAGTGGCTTGGAACCTGGTGGGTCGAAATGCCTGCGAGCGCAAAGATGGCCTCCCTCGGCTTCATGATTTTCGGCTGCGGATGCGAGATGGAGGGCACCAACGTGTCGAAAGTCCTCGCAAAGTGGTTCAAGGGCAAGGAAATGGCCCTCGCGATGGGTCTTGAAATGGCTATCGCCAGGCTCGGCGTGTTCGGAGTGATGTGGATTGCACCTGTAATCTCCAACAGGTTCGGCGGGTCCGTGGTAGCGCCTCTCGGATTCTGCGGAGCACTCCTGTGCATCGGTCTCGTCAATTTCATCATCTTCGGAATCATGGACAGCAAGTTCGACAAGGAACTGATCTCCGCGGGCCTCGCAACCGAGGAGAAATCTCCGGAAGACGAATTCCACGTCAGCGACCTCGGCGCAATCTTCACAAGCAAGATGTTCTGGATTGTAGCGCTTCTATGCGTACTCTACTACAGCGCAATCTTCCCGTTCCAAAGGTATGCGCCGAACTTCCTTGAGGAGACTCTCGGCATAGATGCCGCCAGCGCCGCGCATCTGTTCAGTTTCTTCCCCATATTGGCGATGGTGCTCACCCCCGTGCTCGGAATCTTCCTCGACAGGATAGGAAAGGGTGCGACAATGCTTATGGCAGGCGCCTGCATAATGATAGTCTGCCACCTGAGTTTCGCGTTCCTTCTGCCGGTTTTCCCGTACAAGTGGCTCGCAACGCTGCTCATCGTAGTACTCGGAGTAAGTTTCTCCCTCGTACCTGCGGCACTCTGGCCTTCCGTACCCAAGATCATCGACGAAAAGATACTCGGGTCGGCCTACTGCCTTATCTTCTGGGTACAGAACATCGGACTCTGTCTGGTGCCTATGCTCATCGGAGCGGTACGCCAGAGCACCGGAAGCTACCTCGTCCCGATGATAATCTTCTCGTCGTTCGGAGTGCTCGCCTTCGCATTCAGCATACTCCTCAAGAAGGAAGACAAGAAGAAGGGATACGGGCTGGAACTTCCCAACATCAAATAATCAGGGATACAATAGATA
This sequence comes from Bacteroidales bacterium, assembly GCA_024402025.1. Classification (GTDB taxonomy): domain Bacteria; phylum Bacteroidota; class Bacteroidia; order Bacteroidales; family UBA932; genus Cryptobacteroides. Next base: position 4,675 of record JAKSJY010000002.1, on the reverse strand, counting down.
TTGCTCTCTCAGAAGGCGGAACTCATCCAGTTCCGCCTTCCACGTTTCTTTTATCTCCCCGGATGTGCGGCCTTCCAGAATCAGGCGCCTTACTTCGGGCGTGCCTATCAGTTTTTCGAACCACGGAGACAGGAAATCGTCGGCGAACCCGGATTCCTTCCAAGCACCTATGATATACGAAAGGTCCAACCCTGCTTCTATGACTTTCTCGTCATCCAGGCCGGAAAGGTCAGTATCCCCGTACATCTGGAAAGCTTTCGCAGTACCACGTCCCACGGAAAGTTTCGTAGCCTCGAACATACACAGGGACGGATAAAGATATATGGAATGCATATTTGGAAGGTTCGGAGACGGACGGACGGGGAGTTCATACCGCATATCGTGCGTATACCCCTGACATTTTATCACCTTCAGGTCCTTGAGTTTCAACCCGTTTTTCAGCCATCCCTGTTCGTTTGCCATTATGGCCATCTCCCCAAGAGTAAGCCCGTGCACGACGGGAATCGGGAGCCGCCCCACCCCGGAGCGCAGTTCGTCGCGCAGAATGGGACCGTCGATGTACATCCCGTTCGGATTGGGCCGGTCGAAGACCACAAAGCCCTTCCCTTCCGACGCAGCCGCCTCCATCAGCGAAATCATCGTGACGTAGTACGTATAGAAACGCGTTCCCACATCCTGGATGTCAGACACGATGACGTCTATCCCGTCCAGGTCTGCGATGGCGCCTCCCCCCTTGTATAATGAGCGTATCTCTATCCCGGTCTTCGGGTCGATGCTGTCATCCACCTTCTCCCCGGGACCTGCAGTCCCGCGGAAGCCGTGTTCGGGAGCGAACACGCACCTGACGTCAAGTCCGTTCTCGAGAAGCACGTCAAGAGTGTGTCTGTACCCGCCCTGCCGGGATTCGTCCGGCACAATTCCGGTATGGTTGGAGAAGAGGGCGATGGTTTTCCCCTCCAGCATCGGGACGTATTCCGAGGTCCTCTGGGCTCCCAGAATCACAAGAAGACAGAACAATAATTTCATATACGCTGCAAATTTAGCATTTTTGACGCCCCGATTTATTATCTTTGCGCATTATGTTGAGAGAAGATGTCGTATTCGGCCCCTTCAACTCCAGAAGGCTCGGGCGTTCATTGGGAATAAACCTGCTCCCCACGGGAGGCAAAGTATGCAATTTCGACTGCATTTACTGTGAATGCGGATGGAACCGTGACGGAAGGACCGATGAAAAGCTCCCGGATGCGGCGAAAGTGAGAAGGGCGCTCGAAGACAGGCTTGGCGAAATGCTGCTGGACGGAACGCATATCGATTCCATCACTTTCAGCGGAGACGGCGAGCCGACGCTCAATCCTGAGTTCCCGAAAATAATCGATGACACCCTCAAGCTCAGGGATGCATATTGCCCCGGAGTGAAGGTTTCCGTGCTTTCCAATGCCACCAGGGCCTGCGTCCCTGAAGTTTTCGAGGCGCTCCGCAAGGTCGACAATCCGATAATGAAACTTGACGCCCCGGACAATGCCGGCGCGCAGCTGATAAACAACCCCGCACCGGGCTACGATGTAGAGAGAACCGTAGAGGCTCTGGAAAAGTTCAAGGGGAATTTCATAATGCAGACCATGTTCCTAAGAAGTCCGTATTTCGATTCCTCGGACCCCGGGCATCTTGACGGATGGATGAATATCGTGCGCAGGCTCAAGCCGCGAGAAATTATGGTATATACAATAGACAGACCCACTCCCGAGGCCGGACTTGAAAAATTCACCGCCGAGCAGATGAAGGAGTTGGTCTCGCCGCTTTTGAAGGAAGGGTTCAAAATACAGATCAAAGGATGATAAAAGCAATAGCATTCGATATGGGCGGGGTCAGGATAGGCCTCGATATGGACGGGTGCGGCAATTCGTTCAAGGCGCTCGGATTCGGACGTATCACCGAAGTTCTCGACCCCTGCCACCAGAGAGGCTTCTTCCAGTCGCTGGAATGCGGAGCCATAGGCAAGGATGAATTCATCGGCAAATGCCTGGAATTCTCGGATCCCGGCACCACTCCCCAGCAGATAAGCGACGCGCTCATGACCTTCTGCGTAGGGGTGGAGCCTTACAAGCTCGAACTCCTGAGGGAACTGAAACGGAAATACAGGATGTTCTGCCTCAGCAACAACAACCCTATCGTAGTGGAACGTTTCTGCGAACTGTGCCCGGGAGTCGAGGCGGAAGAGTTCTTCGACGAGTGCTTCTTCAGCTATAGGATGAAGATGATGAAACCGAACAGGGACTTTTTCGAATACGCTCTTTCCCACATCGGAGAAAAACCGTCGGATATCCTTTTCGTGGATGATTCTCCGCTGAATGTCGAGGCGGCCGCCGAATTGGGCATCAGGACAGTGCTGTACAAGCCGTTTTCAGATCTGCGCAAAGCGGTCTATGATGCTTTGAACTAAAAAAACAGTATCTTTGCCGTCGCAATGGAATACAAGCTGCTGAACGGAATAGAGAAGCCCGAAGACATCAGGGGGCTCAGTATCGGAGAACTCCGGGAACTCTGCACGGAAATACGCGACTATATGGTCCGCGTATGCGCCGAAACCCCCGGGCATCTCGCATCCAGTCTCGGCAGCGTGGAACTGATAGTGGGAATACACTACGTGTTCGACACTCCCACGGACAAACTGGTATTCGATGTCGGGCACCAGGCTTACGCCCACAAGATACTCACAGGCAGGAAGGATGCCTTCCGCACAATGCGCACCGAAGCCGGGATAAGCGGCTTTCCGAAGATGGACGAAAGCCCTTACGATGCCTTCGGGGTCGGACATTCCTCCACCTCCATCAGCGCGGCGCTCGGGTATGCGGAAGCAGCCGCCATCCGGAAGGAAAACTACTGCAGCATAGCGTTGCTCGGGGACGGTGCCCTCACCGGAGGAATGGCGTTCGAGGCCCTGAACAATGCCGGCGCATCCGATGCCAACCTGCTTGTAATCCTGAACGACAACAACCAGAGCATTGACGCCAACCGCGGGGCTCTGCACAACAATCTCCTCAAACTTACCACAAGCAGGAAATACAACCAACTGAAAGACCACGTCTGGAACAGGATGGACGGCAAACGGGCAAGGACCTGCATCCAGAGATGGATGCGCTCGCTCAAAAGCTGGATAGTCAAGAAAGTGGGGGGAGACCTTTTCGAATCCCTCGGGATCAGATATTTCGGTCCCATTGACGGGAACGACATAGAGCAGGTCGTAAGCGTCCTGAAGAGAATCAGGGAATTCAAGGGTCCGCGCGTTCTACACTGCATGACGAAAAAGGGCAAAGGTTACGCCCCGGCGGAAGCGGACCCCACAATCTGGCATGCGCCGGGACGCTTCAATCCGGAAACCGGAGAGAGATTGGCCGGCGCACATCCGCGCGACCGGTTCCAGGATGTATTCGGAGAAGTCCTGTGCGAACTGGCCCGGAATGATGCCAGGGTTGTCGGCATCACGCCCGCAATGAGCAGCGGGTGTTCGATGACGGAATTCGGAGAGAGATATCCTGATAGATTCTTCGATGTCGGGATCGAGGAGGAGCACGCCGTGACATTCAGTGCCGGGCTTGCCGCCGCCGGTCTCAGACCATTCTGCAACATATATTCCGCGTTCTCGCAAAGGGCATACGACCAGATCATACACGACGTGGCCCTCCAGGACCTTCCGGTTGTGCTGTGCTTCGACCGCGCCGGAATGGTCGGCGAGGACGGAGCCACGCACCACGGCGCATTCGACATGGCCGCATACAGGAGCATACCCAACTGCATAATAAGTTCTCCGGCCGACGAGATGGAACTCAAGAACCTTATGCATACTGCGCTTGACTGCGCACACGGACCGTTTATAATAAGGTACCCGCGGGGAATGGCCGAAGGGATCGAGTGGCGCGGGAAGGACGCCTCCACCTATGAAATCGGAAAAGCCGAGTGCAAGGTTGAAGGCAGCAGGATAGCGGTCATAGCCACGGGGCATTGCGTCTGGGATGCGGTGAAGGCCTCAAGAAATTTCAAGGCCGGCGAGGTTGCGGTTTACGATTTCCGTTTCCTGAAGCCTCTCGATGAAGAATGCCTTCTCGAAATAAAGGACAAGTTCCGCAAAGTCATCACCGTCGAGGACGGATGCCTGAAAGGAGGTCTTTACGGAGCGGTCTGCGAATTCTATGCGGCAATGCCGGGAAGACCTGAGATCACCGGACTCGGGATACCCGACGTGTTCATAGGTCACGGGACCCAGGCAGGACAGAGGAAGGCGACCTCGATAGACACAGACGGGATTACGGCGAAATTGAACGAATTGTTGTAAAAGTTTTTGAATTTCGATTTTCTTTTGTATATTTGCAGTCCATTTCTGCAAAGAAATCTTTGAAATATCTGCCGATGTAGCTCAGCTGGCCAGAGCACGTGATTTGTAATCTCGGGGTCGACGGTTCGAATCCGCCCATCGGCTCGCTTGTTTGCCGGAGCAAGCTGAGAAACGGCAAAAAGGGCAAGTACCAGAGTGGCCAAATGGGGCAGACTGTAAATCTGCTGGTTATACCTTCGGTGGTTCGAATCCATCCTTGCCCACCACACGATATGGAAGTCATCTTCCTTATGCGGGGTTCGTATAATGGCTATTATGCCAGCCCTCCAAGCTGGAAATGGGAGT
>JAKSJY010000019.1 GCA_024402025.1 Bacteroidales bacterium | reverse complement strand
GGGAGTCTAACTGGTGTGGTGGTAACTATGCAGAGAAAATCGCAGAAGACTACGAGATCCGCAAGTACCTCAACAATCGTCTTGCCAAGGCGAGTCTTTCCAAGATTATCATCGAGCGTACACTCAAGCTCATCACAGTTACAATCTACGCGGCCCGTCCGGGATTCATCATCGGAAAGGGTGGCACCGAGGTTGACAAACTGAAGGAAGAGCTCAAGAAGGTTACCAAGAAGGATGTCCAGATCAACATCTACGAGGTCAAGCGCCCCGAGGTTGATGCAAACATCGTAGCAGACAGCATCGCACGTCAGATCGAAGGCCGTGTAAGCTATCGCCGCGCAATCAAGATGGCTGTTGCCAATACGATGCGCGTAGGTGCTGAAGGCATCAAGATCCAGATCAGCGGTCGCGTCGGTGGCGCCGAAATGGCCCGCAGCGAAATGTTCAAGGAAGGTCGTACGCCTCTCCACACATTCCGCGCCGACATCGACTATGCGCTCGCAGTAGCAAACACCAAGGTTGGTGCCCTCGGCATCAAGGTTTGGATCTGCAACGGTGAGAAGTACGGCAAGCAGGATCTTACTCCTGCAGCTCTTGCAGCGGCCAATGCTCAGGCAGCAGGTTCTGTTCGCCAGGGCGACCGCGGAGGCCGTGGTGGCAGAAGGGGTGGAGACCGCAGAGGTCCTCGCCGCGACGCGAAGTAATCTTATAAATTACTATATTTGTTACCGGCTGCGGGCGATTCCCGAAGCCGGTAATTTTTTTGTGGAGGTAAAAGAGAAAATCGCGCTGTTTCCGCATTCCCCCGGGGTTTACAGATATTATGACTCCGAGGGAACCGTGATCTATGTCGGGAAAGCCAAGGATCTCCACAAGAGAGTGGCGCAATATTTTGTGGACCCCGCCCGCCTGAACGCCAAGACAAGGGCGCTTGTCGCAAAAATTGCCGATGCCCAGTATGCGGTAGTGGATTCGGAGGCGGACGCACTTCTTCTGGAAAACAATCTCATAAAGCAGTACAAGCCCCGATACAACATCCTTCTCAAGGATTCCAAGACCTATCCGTGGATATGTATCACCCCCGGGCCCTTTCCCAGGGTCTTTCTTACGCGCCGTGTCGTCAAGGACGGTTCGCGTTATTTCGGGCCTTACAGTTCGGTGCTGCACGCCCGGAAACTTTTGGATTTCATCTCCTCGACCTATCCGCTCCGCACCTGCAAGTACGCTCTGACACCCGAGGCCGTCCTGAAGAAGAAATTCAGGCCCTGCCTTGACCTCCACCTCGGGAGGTGCAGGGGATGCTGTGTCGGAGGGGTCTTGCAGGAAGAATACAATTCCTGGATCGGGGAGATAGAACGCATACTCAAGGGGGATACCGCTGCGCTGATCAGGGATTGCCGTTCGAGGATGCAGCAAGCCAGCGACGCTCTCGATTTCGAAACGGCCCAGTCGCTGAAGGATAGGATAGACGTGCTGCAGGAACATTATTCCAATTCCATCATTCAGGCGGCCGCCGGTGGGGACGTGGATGTATTTTCTCTCGATTTCGATGCGGATATGGCATACGGCAATTTCCTGAGAATACGGGGAGGGGCAATAGTGAGGTCCCTCAACCTTGCCTTCCGCAACCGGCTCGACGAGAGCAGGGAGACCGTCCTCAGTTCCTTCATTGCGGAAATTTCATCCCAGTTCGGCTCTCTTGCCTCCGAGGGGATAGTGCCCTTCCTTCCGGACGTGGACATTCCCGGCACGGCATTCAGGATGCCGGTTCGCGGAGACAAGTTCTCCCTGTTGGAACTGAGCGCGAAGAATGCACGCGAATTCCGTTTCAATTCGCTCAAGCAGCTGGAAAAGACGGACCCCGACCGCTTCAGGACAGTCGCTCTCGAGGAAATAAAGAATGCCTTGGGGATGGATGTGCTCCCCGAACATATGGAGTGTTTCGACAATTCCAACATTCTCGGCACCAATCCCGTCGGGGCCTGCGTGGTCTTCCGCGGGGGCGTTCCCTCAAAGAAGGAATACCGGAAGTTCAAGATCAAGACCGTGGTGGGTGCGAATGACTACGCTACAATGAAAGAGACTGTCAACAGGCGGTACTCCAGGATGCTGGAAGAGAATCCGGACGATTTGCCGCAGCTCGTTGTGATAGACGGAGGCAAGGGACAGTTGAATTATGCCTGGCAGGCCCTCTGCGAGCTGGGCATCCAGGACCGCCTGACCGTTGTCGGCCTTGCGGAGAGGATGGAGGAGGTAATCCGCGTAGGCGACCCCTACCCGCTCTTTCTGGACCGCAATTCGCAGGCGTTCCGGGTCATCACCCACATCCGCGATGAAGCGCACCGTTTCGGCATCACCTTCCACCGCGACCTCCGCTCCAAGGCCGCAATACATTCCGCCCTTCGGGACATCCCCGGCATCGGCGAGCGCACCGAGCAGAGGCTGCTTCTGCATTTCGGCAGCGTGGCCAGGATTGCGGCAGCCCCCCTGCAGGACATCTCTGTCCTTGTCGGACCGAAGCTGGCCGCACAAATCCAAAAATCTCTAAAGAATGAAGACAATAAGTAAATCAGCCGCCTGGAACATATTTCTTGTTGCAGGCCTCACCGTTGCGGTGGGTATCGCCACGGCCGTAAAACTCAAGGGCGCTACCGAAGGTCAGGCCCTGCTTGTAATAGCGGCCATCGGTTCGATAATGGGCATACTCAGTTCCGTATGCTCGGCAAATGCTAAGATCATCACTTTCCTCTTCGGACTTCTCGACGTCAGCATCTACGGGACAATGTGCTTCCTGAGCTGGGCGGACGGCGGCTCCGGTCTTGGGAACGGCATCCTGCATGCGGTGTACTTCATACCTATGCAGTTCATAGGCTTCTTCCAATGGAGGAAACGTGGCGCCCACGGAGGGGCCGCGGTCAAGGCACGCCGCTTCACTTCCCGCCAGTGGCTCATTTTCGGAGCCATCTTCGTTGCGGCCACGGCGGCGGTATACGCGCTGCTGCTCCAATTCGACCGGTCCGGCGCACAGGGTTTTCTGCGGGCGGCGGTTCTGTTCGACACACTGCCTCTCGTGTGCAATGTGCTGGGCCAGTATCTTCTCTCCAACGCATACCGCGAGCAGTGGTTCTTCTGGCTGGGAGTCAACGTGTTCTCCATCGCCATGTGGTCCACGACCCTGTCCGAGACGGGAGACTCATATGCTATCATCTATATTATCAAGTACAGTTTCTATTTCATGAATTCCATCAACGGGCTCAGGATATGGACCAGGCTCAGCCGGGAGGGGTGATTTGCATTTTTGCAGGATTTTTCGTTAATTTGTGCTCGTGAAAAACGAATAATATTTAATTGCATTAATATGGAACAGGCAGAAATCTTTCAGAAAGTTCAGGCGATCATCGTTGACAAGCTTGGTGTCGAGCCCAGCGTCGTTACTGAGAACGCCAATTTCACCAACGATCTCGGAGCTGATTCTCTTGACATGGTAGAACTTCTTATGGAGTTTGAAAAGGTATTCGGAATCAAGATTCCTGATGAAGAGACAGCCAGCATCGCTACAGTCAAGGATGCAGTTGATAAGGTGATCGAGAAATTCTAGGTTTAATCGAAACAAGAAAAAAGAGGTGGCCGTCGGTCACCTCTTTTCGTTTCCCTTATTTCCTAAGGGAGAAGGTAAGTTTCAGATATGGTTTTCTTTCCGGTGCGGAAGGTCCGTTTATGCTCCCGTGGTAGAACCGGACCGGATCCAGTTCGAAATCGGTAGAAGTGGTGGTGGAGTTGGCGTTAGCATACATCGCGGCAAGCATATAGCTGTAATAGTTGCTGTAGCTGTCGCCATAACCGTATCCATAGCCGCTGTTGTACCCTCCGTACATATTGTTGTAGTAGTTCTGGTATGCCAGATACTGGTAGTATTCGTTCATCTCCTCGGAACTGTGGTTCTCGGTGACGGTGGTTTCCGACCCCATCAGCAGAAGCCAGACGTCATAGTTCTCCATCCTGATCTGTTCGCTTTCGGGATTCATATTGATAAGCTGCTGGACGTGGTAGGTGATATCCGGCTCATACTGGCGCTTCGCCCTGTTGATATCCCCCTGGTTCTCGGATTCGGAGCTGGAGTCAGAAAGTCCTGCGAAGGCGGCGGTGGTGTCGGTCGCGATCTTGCAGGTGGGGGCAATGCGCCGCGGGAAATAATCCATCTCCGTATAGTCCGCCGGCATCTCATAAGGGAGTATCAGCGAGGCCTTGTTGATTACGGCTTTGGTGTAGTACTCTTCCGGTAGTCCAAGTTCGCGCAGGGTGTCGCAGATGGTCTTGATGGCCGCATTGCGCAGCGTCGTGCTTTTGATTACGGGTTTCAACCCTCCGCCTCCTTCAAGCCAGGCCCTCTCGGCGGCCGCTCCCGCTTTGGCGCGGCTTTCGTGAGTGGTCACGTTGAAGGCATACTGGGGATAGCTCCCATGGGAAACGTTGTTGATGAGGGAGTCCGCATCATTGTAGTTCATCATTCCGTACATGAACAGGAACGTGGTGTCCTTGGGCTCCGTGCTGCCTTCGTATATGGTGGATACGGACAGGGTCGCATAAGTGTTGAGCAGTTCCTGGCTGGAAGAACTGTAGCCCAGCTGGCAGCTGAAGAAGTTGAAACGGCCGCCTTCTCCCTTGGGGTCATCGGTGCAGATATAGATGCCCGGAACCTCGTCGAGGTATTGCCTGAAATCCCTGGACATAACCTTGCCTTTGCAGGCGTTCACCACCCTCCAGGCATACTCGTCGGTGAACTGGAACAGTAGGTCGGTGGTGCCGTTGAGGACAGGGGTGCTCCTGATGATGCTTGTCTTGTCGTATCTGACGGCTCCGGCAACGTTGTTGCAGTCCTGGAACCTGCCTATGTCGACACCTTCGCTCAGAGAATAGACATATACGTCCTGAAGGATTCTCTTCTGGTTCTCGGCCGGCACCGACAGGCTGTCGAAGGAGGCGTCGAAATAGAAGCTGTGGATTTTCTGGACGTTCCCGAAGTCAAGGGTGTCCCCGACCGGTACTATGGTCAACGCGCTGGCGCGGGTGGAAAGTCCGAAAACGGAATCCCGGATGGAACCGATTACGATTCGTTTTTGGGAGAATCCGGAAAGGGAGTCGGTAGGGCGCATATCGATCTCGTCGATGGGCACGTCCGCGGAAAACAGTACATACTGCTGGTCTATGGGAACAAGATTGCCGCCCAGTCTGCTGTCCACGCTGACGCAGGACACAACTCCCGCCAGTGCGAGGGCAAGGGCCGCCGCAAGTTTCGATTTACAGTTGATCGTAGAAAGCATTATACTCGTCTATGTAACTTCCGTCTGAAATGCTCTTGGATTTGCTCTTGAGCACCTTCAGACCACGGTCCCTGCAATAGCTTACCAGCGAAGACGGGATGTTTTCCCCCGCGAGGATCACGCCGTCAGAGAACCTTGCAGCTGTTTTCGCAAGATTCGTGCCATCCGGAGCGTTCTTCAGCAGGTCCACGTCTTTTTCGGAAATGCCTCCGAACATTATCTTGTCGGCGAAATCGGCATTGAAACTTTCCTTCGGAGTATCGTTGTACAAGGAAAGGACCACCTTGCTGTTGGAGAATATGGGGTCATCCTTGTAGGCTTTTTTCAGATAAAGGGGCAGGAGGTGCGAAATCCATCCGTTGCAATGGATGATGTCCGGCGCCCAACGCAGTTTCTTTACGGTCTCGAGCACGCCGCGCGCGTAGAAGATGGCACGTTCGTCATTGTCTTCGAAGAACCTGCCTTCCTCGTCAGCGAAAGTCTGCTTGCGCTTGAAGTAGTCTTCGTTGTCGATGAAATACACCTGCGTATGGGCTTCGGCGATGGACGCCACCTTGATGATCAAGGGGTGGTCGGCCTCTCCCACGACAAGGTTCATCCCTGAAAGACGGATCACCTCGTGGAGCTGGTGCTTGCGTTCGTTGATGCAGCCGTAATGCGGCAGGAACACGCGGATTTCCTTTTTCCTGTCCTGCGTCCCCTGCGGCAGGTATCTGCCGACGGTTGCAATGTCCGACCCGGAGAGATAGGGTTCCATCTCCGAGCAAACGAACAGAACTTTTTGTGCAGAATTATCCATTTGGCTCAAAGATACGAATTTTTTCTTAAATTCGCAGCGCAAATGTCACAGAATCAAAACAAAGTGCTCAAACGGCGTATCGCCAGGGCTTACATCTCGTCGGTGGTCAGCATCTCACTGGTGCTTTTCATTGTCGGAGTGGCCGCTCTGCTCAGCGTGAATGCGTCATCGGTGGCAAACTATTTCAGGGAGAACGTACGCGTCACGGTAATCCTCAAGCAGGGAGTTTCGGAGAATCAGGCCAAGGCTCTCCAGAGCGAATACAACAAAATGAACTTCGTCCGCGGGACGAGGTATGTGGGAATAGATGAGGGAACGCGCGAACTTTCCGAGATGCTCGGGGAGGACTTCGTGAATGTATTCACCACATCTCCGGTCCCTACCAGCATAGAGGTGACCCTGAATCCCGAATATGTACATCAGGACAGCCTTTCGAGGGTGTCGTCCCGTCTCGGAGAATCCTCCTTCGTGGAAGAGGTCAGCTGCCAGCAGAGCCTGGTGGAGTCCCTGAATGCCAGCATAGGAAAGATTTCAGCCGTGCTGCTGGTCTTCACCCTGGTACTCCTCTTCATCTCCGTCGTACTCATCTCCAACACGGTCAGGCTGGTCATCTACTCCAACAGGTTTACCATCCACACGATGCAGCTTGTCGGAGCCACCACCCGGTATATTGTCAAGCCCTATCTCGTGAAGGCGTTTTTCCAGGGGGTCTTTTCCTCCATCATTGCAGCTGCGGTACTGGTGGCCGCGCTCTTCGCACTGCGCTCGTCCTTCGCCCAACTTTTCAACATGCTGAACCCTCTGATGCTTCTCGAGGTCCTTGGCATTGTTTTTGCCACAGGCATAATAATATGTGCGGCAAGCACCTGCTGGCTTGTCGTCAAATTCATCAATACCCCGAAAAATGAACTCTATGGATAAGATGCCGATGTCCCGCAAGGGACTTGAATTTCTTCTGGCAGGATTGCTGGTAATGGTAGCCGGATACATTCTGATGACCGGCGGCCAAAGCGGCGACCCCGCAGTTTTCAGTGATGACATATTCGATTTCCGCAGGCTCGTCGCCGCTCCGGTGGTGATACTTGCAGGAATAGTGGTGGAAGTGCTTGCCATAATGGGCGGGTTCAAGGACAAGGAGGAGAAGTAGCATGACCTGGTTCGAAGCTCTCATCCTGGGTCTTGTCCAGGGCCTTACGGAATTCCTCCCCGTCAGCAGCAGCGGCCATCTTGCAATAGGGCGCGAGCTGCTCGGAGTGGGCAGCGCCGACGACCTTGCCTTCGAGGTCATCGTGCACGCCGCGACGGTCTGCGCGACCATAGTGGTGTTCCGCAAAAGCATACTCTCGCTGCTCAAGGGATTGTTCAAGTTCAAATACAATGACGAGACGGATTATATCCTGAAGATCTGCGTTTCGATGATTCCGGTATTTGCCGTGGGAATGTTCTTGAAGGACTATGTCGAAGATCTTTTCTCGTCCCTTCTTGTCGTTGGAATCGCGCTTTTGGCCACCGCCGCCCTCCTGTTCTTTTCGGACAGGAAAGCCGCCTCGGAGAAGAAGGAACCCGGAAGAAACGGCATTTCATACGGACAGGCTTTCATCGTCGGATGCGCCCAGGCTCTTGCCGTATGTCCCGGCCTGTCCAGAAGCGGGACGACTATAGCAACGGGGCTCCTTTCCGGTGTGAAAAGAGACGTGGTGGCGCAGTTCTCGTTCCTGATGGTGCTTGTCCCCATCCTCGGAGAGGCGTTTCTTGACGTGGTCGGCGGGGATTTCGCGAATTCTTCTGTCGGCGCGCTGCCCCTTGCGATAGGTTTCGCCGCCGCTTTCGTGTCGGGGCTTTTCGCCTGCAAGGTGATGATAGCCCTCGTAAAGAAGGCGAAGCTCAAGTGGTTCGCGCTGTACTGTGCACTTGTCGGCCTGACGGTAGTGCTTACCCAAATACTGTAACGTGATGTCCGACCGCAACAAGACATATTTCGTATCCGATGTCCATCTGGGATTCCTCAGGGTCGACCCCGCGGAAAGGGAGGCCCGCTTCATTGCGTGGCTCCGCTCGATAGAGAAGGATGCGAAGACGCTGTATCTCCTCGGGGACATCTGGGATTTCTGGTATGAGTACAAATACTGCATCCCGAAGGTCGGCGTCAAGGTTATCGGTACTCTTATGTGGTTGATGGACTGCGGTGTGGAAATCTATGCCTGCCCGGGTAACCACGACGTGTGGTACTACCACTACTTCGAGGACATAGGGATAAAGGTCATTTCCCAGCCGCATTTCGTGGAGATTGACGGCAGGACTTTCTGCATAGGGCACGGGGACAACCTCTATGGGGCCGGGACCTATTATCGTTTCGTGCAGTGGATGTTCCACAACAAGGTGCTTCAGACGCTTTTCAGTTCGCTCCATCCCCGCATCGCCTTCGGATGGGGGACGAGATGGTCAAGGAACTACCGCAAGAAAAAATACACTCCCTATGTCTGGAAGGGGGCGCAGGAGCCGCTGGCAGTCTGGTCCGCAAAGGTGCTCGAGTCGAGGCACGTGGACTATTTCATCTTCGGGCATTTCCACGTACCTGCGCGCGAGGCCCTGCGGAATGGGTCGGAACTCATTGTCATGCGCGACTGGATATACGGGAGCACCCCGCACGCTATTTTTGACGGGGAGAGCTTGACAACCTGCGAGTAGGTATATAAGGGTGGACAGGGTCCTCCCAGAAGATTTCATAGTAAATATCGTCGAAGGTCCCGTTGTTCCAGGCGTGGACGAGTTTTTCCGTTATCCGGTCCTTCTCCTTGGGGTCATAGCGGGACTTGAGGTCTTGCGAGAACATTTTTCCCACAGCGCTCCAGAATCCGGCGGCGAAGGCCCCCTCATACGTCGCGATAATGTCATAGGCGCTCATCCCGCACTCCCTGTCCACGAGTCGCGTGAGCAGGAAGCCCTGCGAGATTGTCATATTCCAGATGTCCTTCTCGAAAATGCGGAAGAGTTCCCGCTCGACATCCTTTATGTATTTGTTCCTGAGACTCTTCTTCAGCCCACCGGCGGCGATCGTGCTGTCCACCTGAGCCATCATGTCGCTGCCTACGAGGGCATACGCATAGACGGCATTGAAATTATACACGAGTTTGTAGTGCTTTCTCCATTCCGTGTTGCCTTTCGGGCGCGGGGGATATTTCCGTATCCTGCGTGCGGTCACTACGGACGGTTCCAGTTCTTCGAAAAAAATGCAGGGCTCATCGTCACGTGGCGGAGTTTCCGCATCCGGGGCAATGTCCGTGCCGCCGGGAAACAGTATCCCGGCGGTGAACATTATGTATGCCAGAAACCCCAGCACTCCGTTATATCTTCCACTCGGTGTCTATTCCCTGGCCGGTGATGAAGCCCTGGAAAGCGGCGACCTTGCCTCTGTCTTCCCACAGGGATTTCGGAGTATAGTCGTGGTCCAGGACATAGGCCAGCATACAGCCGACGGCCTCGCCGATGCTCCACTCCACGGGGTGAAGCCTGTAGCATCCGTTGGTGATATGCGTGGTGCCGATATTCTTGCAGGCGGGGATGAGGTTCGTCATCCTGACGGGGATGAGGGCGCCCATCGGAATCTGGAAATTGAGCGACGGTGTGTCGATGTAGTTGTCGCCCGTGCAGGTCGGGTGCAGGTCGAGATGGTAGTAGCCGAGTCCGACGGAATCCCAGAACTTGTAAGCTTCCGTGCTGCCGGATACGGCCTTTCTGTTCTCTTGCCCGACGTGCTCCTCGAGGATGGTTGTCATCGCCTTGATACGGCGGGCCTCACGGATATAGGGATACAGCGCGAGTCCGTCCTCGGAGTCGAAGACGTCCTTTCTGAGATGCATTCCCGGCCATCCCTGCTTGCCGTCCCTTCTGGGGCATTCGGTCTGGAGCCAGTAGAGCAGGGACAGGGAAAGTTGCTTGGAGTGTTCCACCTGAGCCTTGAATTCCTCCTCGCTCACGTCAACGATGTTGCCTCCCAGATAGTCGTTCTGCGGCCAGTTGAGAATGGTCATATCGCTCTTGTATGTTCCTTTCTCGAAAATGTCCTTGCTGAGAATCTTCCTGTAGGTCCACCAGTTGAAACCACTTTCTCCGGCGGAGGTGATAGGGTTCACGAATCCCTTCCTGTTGACCGCAGGGTTCGCGGGGGTGCTGTAGTCTTCGCTGAAAAGCTTTCCGGGAGCCCAGGGCGGTGTGAGGGCCGGGACGTACTCTTTCCAGAAGTCGTATTCCTTGGGCTTTTCGATGGTGTGGTCCTCTCCGTCCAGATACTCGAGTGCGAGGCAGTATGTCCAGGCCTGGTTGTTTGTCGGATTGGCCACTTTCGCGGCGTGCATCTCGTTGGTCTCGGACTGCGCTTCGGCTCCGGTGACGTATTCGGTTCCCGTCATCGGGAGAAGGTCGCCGAGTTCGGTGGCGTCGACGAAATATTTCGCGAGTAGTACCGTGGTGTCTCCGGTGAGGGTGTTGACGACGGTGACTGCGTCAACCTTGTCTCCTGTCACTTCGGCCTTGACAGCCTTCGTGTTGAGGAAAATTTTGAGTTTCTTGGCCGTCACATACGGTTGCAGCATCGCGTTGATGACTGCGAGGCTGACCCTGGGCTCGTGCCCCAGCCGGTAGCCGCCGCCTTTGCCGGGATTCAGCTGGGCGTCTGTCCTGTATTGGGGCAGGAGGGGATAGTTGTCCTTGTAATACGCCCGGATATTGTTGCGGTATTTTCTGTATGAGGCGGGCGCGCCTGTCGTCTCGATCCATTGATGCTCGTCCAGAGGAACTCCCTGGGCGGTGACCTGGCCGCCTATCCATTTGGTCTCTTCGGTCAGGACAACCCTTTTTCCGTTGCGGCAGGCCGCGAGTGCCGCGGCGCATCCGCCCATTCCTCCGCCGATGATAACGATGTCAGCGGAGAGTTCGCTCTGGGATGTCTGCTGTCCGGTTGTGTCTGTCTGCGGTTTGTCCGGCTTGTGCGGATATGGGATTTCACCTCCGCTGCAGTCCACCAGCAGGGCGCCTCCGAGAAGTGCCGAGCAGTTCAGAAATTTTCTTCGGTCCATTTTTGTCAGTTATTAGTCGTATTGCAAATATAATCATATTTATCGTATCGCCTCGATTCTGGTTATCTGGGCTCCGGTAAGTCCTTTTTCTTTCCACTCCGAGTATTCCTCCGCCGAGGAAGGGTACCAGCCCAGCACGCGTATTCCCTTTTCTTCCGCACAGCGCACCGTTTCGGAGTCGATCTTTTCGACCCAGGCCCTGTTCAGGCATATCATCGCGGGCAGTGCATTGGAAATTCTGTCGAGCAGTTTCGGGCTGAAATGGTCGTAGTAGTCCAGGGTGTAGCACACCGGGACCATAGGGAGATATTCGTGGACCTTTGCTCCGGTCTCGAGACTGTACGGGTAGTTGTTCACGATGCAACGGCAGGTCATCCCGTATTTTTTCAGGATGCGTCTCAGTTCCGACTGGGTTCTGTCTATCATACCGTCGTTTCTCTGGGTGGGGTACATCCACACTTTCGACTTCTTGCAGAGTGCCGTGAACTGATCCAGGGTACATACCTTGGGGTGTTTTCCGGTCTGCGGATCAGCGAAGGCGTATTCCAGCTTCTTCACATCCCTATATGACATTTCGCATATGAGGGCGTGGTTCTTTTTGTCGAACTTCCCTATGCGTCCGTCCTCGTCGAAGGTGAAGCCCACGTCGTGGCAAAGGACGACAACCCCGTCGGAGGTTGTCTGCATATCGGCTTTCAGGCAGTTGAATCCTGCCTTTACGGCGGCCCGGAAGTGCTCGATGGTGTTGATGTGGTATCCGTCGTTAAGGCTGGAGTATGCAATGTCCAGGGTCTCGGGCATCTCGGGCCCAGGAGCTGCGCCGCAGGTGAGGCAGAGAGTCGCGGCAAAAATTCCTGTCAAAAATTTTTTCATATGACAAAGATAGAAAAAAACACATCTTTTCGCAGCGCCGGATGGCAGTGCGCCGGGAAACTTTGGTTTCGGCGTCGAAAACGAAAGGAAATAATTTTCGGGCCTTTGTGTAACCTGCTGATTCTACAAGAATTGACCATTGAGATTTCGTGTCGAAAATTTCATAAAAAATTTTGTTTGTTTTGAAAATTGTGTTAAATTTGCAGCCCTTTTAACAGGAGAAAAGAAACAAATTTTTAAAGTAATACAACAATGTTACAACCGAAAAGAACCAAATTCAGAAGGGAACAGAAGAACCGCATGAAGGGTTTGTCACAGCGTGGAAACCAGCTTTCATTCGGCTCCTTCGGGCTTAAGACCCTTGAAAATTGTTGGCTTACCGCACAGCAGATTGAGGCTGCACGTCAGGCTATCTCGCGTTATATGAACCGTGAGGGCCAGATCTGGATCAGGGTCTTCCCTGTAAAGCCGGTAACCAAGAAACCGCTTGATACCCGTATGGGTAAAGGTAAAGGCGATCCCTACGGATTCGTTGCGCCTATCACTCCGGGCCGTATCCTCTTCGAGGCCGAGGGCGTATCGCTCGAGGTAGCCAAGGAGGCTATGAGGCTCGCGGCAAACAAGCTGCCTATCGCAACCAAGTTTGTCGTTCGCAGGGACTATGTTGAATAATCTAATGGAGAAGTAGAAATGAAAGCATCAGAAGCACGTGAAATGTCTGTAGCAGACCTTCGTGACCGTATTGAAATCGAGAAATCAAACCTCGATCAGATGAAGATCAATCATGCGATTTCTCCACTGGAGGACACATCGAAATTCCAAAAGACCAGAAGGGATATCGCTCTTATGATCACTATCCTTGCTGAAAAAGAGAAACAGAACTAAAAAGAGTTTGACTTATGGAAAGAAATCTTCGTAAGGAAAGAGTAGGAGTAGTGGTCAGCAACAAGATGGACAAGACCATCGTTGTTGCCGTTGAAATCAAAGAGAAACATCCTTTGTACGGCAAGTTCGTCAAGAAGACCACCAAGTTCGTTGCACAGGACGAGAAGAACGAGTGCGGAGAGGGCGATACCGTCCGCATTATGGAGACCCGCCACCTGAGCAAGACAAAGAACTGGAGATTAGTTGAAATCGTAGAAAAAGCTAAGTAATTATGATACAGCAGGAAACCATTTTACAGGTGGCCGACAACAGCGGCGCAAAGGAGGTCCTTTGTATCCGTGTGCTTGGCGGTACACACCATCGTTATGCGACAGTCGGAGACAAGATTGTCGTTGCAATTGAGAGTGCGATTCCCGGCTCGGAAGCCAAGAAGGGAACAGTTTCAAAGGCTGTCGTCGTTCGCACCAAGAAAGAAATCCGTAGGGCTGACGGCTCATACATCCGTTTCGATGAGAACGCTTGCGTTCTTCTCAACAACGCCGGTGAACTTCGCGGAACCCGTATTTTCGGTCCCGTTGCCCGTGAGCTCCGTGAGAACTATATGAAGATTGTTTCACTTGCACCGGAAGTCCTTTAATAATAGAGCATTATGACTAAGTTACGCATCAAGAAAGGCGATACCGTGTATGTAAATGCAGGTAACGATAAGGGCAAGACAGGCAAGGTCCTGAGCGTTTCGCCCGCAGAGAATCGTGCCATTGTTGAAGGAGTCAACATGGTAAGCAAGCATACCAAACCCAACTCAAAGCAGCCTCAGGGTGGTATTATCAAGCAGGAGGCGCCCATTCATGTATCAAACCTCAATCTTATCGACCCCCAGTCCGGCAAGCCTACCCGCGTAGGATACAAGATGGACGGCGACAAGAAGGTCCGTTACGCTAAAAAATCCGGGGAGGAGATCAAATAATTATGGCAAAGACAAACAAACCCGTAGAGGCTCAGGTCCTGCCTGCAGGATATGTTCCTACTCTCAAGAAAGTATACAGGGAGCAGATTATCGACGCTCTCAAGAAGCAGTTCTCCTATTCTACAGTAATGCAGGTTCCGAAGCTCGTGAAGATTACCATCAACGAGGGAATCGGCGAGGGAACCCAGGACAAGAAAGTTGTCGAGGAGGCTGCTGCCGAGCTTTCACTGATCACAGGTCAGAAGGCTCTCATCACAGTATCCCGCAAGGATATTTCCAACTTCAAACTCCGTAAGGGAATGCCTGTCGGAACGAAGGTTACCCTCCGTGACGTCAAGATGTACGAATTCCTCGAGAAACTCGTGCGTGTCGTTCTCCCCCGTATCCGCGACTTCAACGGTGTTGCAAGCCGCATGGACGGACAGGGCAACTACACTCTCGGACTCAAGGAGCAGATCATCTTCCCTGAAATCGACATCGACAAGAACCCGCGCATCCACGGTCTCGAGATCACTTTCGTGACCTCCGCAAAGACCGACGAAGAGTGCAAGGCACTTCTCACTGCGTTCGGTATTCCGTTTAAGAAACAAAACAACTAATCGAATATGGCAAAAGAATCAATGAAAGCCCGCGAAGTGAAGCGCGCAAAACTCGTTGCCAAGTATGCCGAGAAACGTCAGGCCCTCAAAGAGGCCGGCGATTGGGCCGCTCTTGACAAGCTCCCCAAGAACGCATCACCTGTTCGTCTGCACAACCGTTGCTCTCTCACAGGTCGTCCTAAGGGATATATGAGAGCCTTCGGCCTCAGCCGTATCCAGTTCCGCGAAATGGCTGCAAACGGTCTTATCCCGGGAGTTAAGAAAGCCAGCTGGTAGAATTTAAAAGTATTATAGATATGACAGATCCAATTGCAGATTTTCTCACCAGGATTCGCAATGCCTATATGGCAGGCAAGAAGGTAGTGGAGATTCCTTCATCCAAAATGAAGGTTGCCATCACCCAGATCCTCTGCGAGAAAGGTTATATCCTCAGCTACAAGGTAGTTGAAGGTGCTCCTCAGGGCACAATCAAAATCGCTCTGAAGTATCATCCCCAGACAAAGGTCGCAGCAATCAAGTGCATTGAGCGCGTGTCGACTCCCGGTCTGAGGCAGTACGCTGATGTAAAGGACATGCCCCGCGTTCTCAACGGACTCGGAATCGCTATCCTCTCCACATCCAAGGGCGTCATCACTGACAAGGAAGCAAAAGAGCTCGGCGTCGGCGGTGAAGTTATTTGCTATGTATATTAATTAACAGTATCACAACATGTCAAGAATTGGTAAATTGCCTGTAAACCTTCCGGCCGGCGTGACCGCTGAGATCCTGCCCGGCAACGTTGTGAAGGTTAAAGGACCTCATGGCGAGATGTCCCAGAAAGTGGATCCGGACATCACCGTCACCATTGAGGACAATCAGATCAAGTTCGCCCGTCCTACAGACCAGCCCCGTCACCGCTCAATGCACGGTCTCTACCGCGCACTCGTGAACAATATGGTAGTAGGTGTCAGCGAGCAGTTCACAATCAAGCAGGAGTTTGTCGGCGTAGGTTACAAGGTATCCGTTGCCGGACAGCTTCTTTCCTTCTCTCTTGGTTACTCACACGAAATCCAGATGCTCCTTCCTGCAGAAATTACTGCAGAGGCTCCCGATGTGAAGAAAGGTGAGAACCCTGTACTTGTTCTCAAGAGCTGTGACAAGCAGCTTGTAGGACAGGTTGCAGCAAAGATTCGTACATTCCGCAAACCTGAACCGTACAAGGGCAAGGGTATTAAGTTCGTTGGTGAGCAGCTTCGTCGCAAGGCTGGTAAGACTGCAGCCGCTAAATAATAGGAGATTGAGTTATGGCATTGAATAGAATTGAAAGAAGACAAAGGATTCATTACCGTATACGCAAACACGTTAGTGGCACAGCTGAGAAGCCTCGTATGGCTGTTTTCAGAAGCAACAAAGCGATTTACGTCCAGGTAATTGACGACGAGCAGGGCAAGACCATTTGCGCAGCCTCGTCAATCGACAAGGAACTTGCAGCACAGTGCAAGGGAAAGAATGGCATTGAGGCCGCAGCAATCGTAGGCAAGGCAATCGCCGAGCGCGCAATTGCAAAGGGCATCAAGACCATCGCATTCGACCGCGGAGGATACCTTTACCACGGCAGAGTTAAAAGTTTGGCAGACGCTGCCCGCGAAGGTGGCCTCGAATTCTAAAAGTACAGACTATGGCAAATACAAATGTAAAAAGAGTCAAGACTTCAGATCTTGAACTGAAAGACAGACTTGTCGCCATCCAGAGGGTTACCAAGGTAACCAAGGGTGGTCGCCACTTCCGTTTCGCTGCCATCGTAGTTGTCGGTGACGAGAACGGCGTTGTAGGCTATGGCCTTGGAAAAGCCAACGAAGTTACCGCAGCAATTGCGAAGGGTGTCGAGGATGCAAAGAAGAATCTCGTGAAGATTCCTATCATCAACACCACCATCCCTCACGAGCAGGAGACACGTTTCGGCGGAGCACAGGTGTTCATGAAACCCGCAGCTCCCGGTACCGGTGTCAAGGCCGGTGGTGCCATGCGTGCAGTGTTCGAGTCGGCAGGCGTACAGAACGTCCTCGCAAAGTCCAAGGGTTCATCCAACCCCCACAACCTCGTAAAGGCTACCATCGCGGCTCTTACCGAGATGCGTGACGCTTACACGGTTGCAGGACTTCGTGGTATTCCTATGAGCAAAGTGTTTAACGGTTAATCATGGAGGACACCACAATGGCAAAACTTAAGATTACACAGGTTATCAGCAAGAACGGCGAGACAAAGAGCCAGATTGCAAGTCTCCGCTGCCTCGGCATCCGCAAGATGCATCAGAGCGTAGTAGTTGAGGACAATCCCGTAAACAAGGGACAGATTGCGAAGGTCGCTCACCTCGTCAAGGTTGAAACAGTAAAGTAAGGAGGACACAGATATGAAACTCGAAAATCTCGCACCTGCAAAGGGTGCAACCAAGAGGTCAAAGCGTATCGGTCGCGGTGAGGGTTCAGGACACGGCGGAACATCCACACGTGGTATGAACGGTGCCGGACAGCGCAGTGGCTACGAACACAAAATCGGTTTCGAGGGTGGTCAGATGCCTATCCAGAGGCGTATGCCTAAGTTCGGCTTCAAGAACCCTACACGTGTAGAGTACAAGGCAGTCAACGTCGCTGTCATCGACGCTCTTGCAGCAAAGCTCAATGTTACTGAAATCAATGTTGAGACAATCAAGGGCGCAGGCTTCGCCGCAAAGAACGACCTTGTCAAAGTCCTCGGAAACGGAGAGATCAAGACAGCGGTCACAGTAACTGCAGACGCTTTCTCGAAATCAGCTATTGCTAAAATCGAGGCTGCCGGTGGAAAGGCAGTCGTAACAGAATAATTCTGCGATGAAAAAATTTATCCAAACGATCCAAAACATTTTCAAGATAGAGGAACTTCGCAAGAGGATACTCTACACGATCGGACTCATTCTGGTATATCGTTTCGGCTGCTTCGTAGTGTTGCCCGGAATTGATGCCTCGATGCTTTCCGCAATGCAGAGCGCTTCCAACGAAGGTCTTGTCGGACTCTTGAACATGTTCTCCGGCGGTGCGTTCGGCAATGCTTCCATCTTCGCGCTGGGAGTTATGCCGTACATCTCCGCGTCCATCGTTATCCAGCTCCTCGGCGTCTTCGTGCCGTACTTCCGCAAACTCCAGATGGAGGGCGAGAGCGGCCGCAAGAAGATGAACCAGATGACCAGGGTCCTCACAATCCTCGTCATCTGCATCCAGGGACCTGCATACATGGCTGCCCTTCACGGACAGGTGCCCGCACAGGCATTCGTGGCCGTTCGTTCTCTGGGTTGGAGCAACTTCGCATTCAATCTCATTTCCACAATTATCCTGATGGCGGGTTCAATGTTCGTCATGTGGCTCGGTGAGCGTATCACGGACCGCGGTATCGGCAATGGTATTTCACTTATCATCATGATCGGTATCGTTGCACGTCTGCCTTACGCGCTTGCAGCCGAGGTATCGGAGAAACTTTCAGTCACCAACGGCAGCTGGCTTCTCCTGATTGTCGAACTCGTTATCTGGTTCTTCGTCATTGCAGCGGCAATCGCTATCGTACAGGCAGTCCGCAAGGTCCCTGTACAGTATGCAAAGAGGGTTATCGGCAACCGCCAGTTCGGCGGCGTGCGCCAGTACATTCCTCTGAAGATCAATGCGGCCGGCGTTATGCCTATCATCTTCGCCCAGGCCATCATGCTCTTCCCGATTCTGTTCAGCCGCTGGGACGCAACCCGCGGACTCGCTGCAACTCTCGGAAACTATACGGGATTCTGGTATAACTTCATCTTCGCGATTTTCGTCATCATCTTCACATATTTCTACACAGCCGTTACGGTCAACCCGACAATGATGGCCGAGAATATGAAGCAGAATGGCGGATTCATTCCCGGAGTGAAACCCGGAAAGAAGACGGTGGAATATCTCGACTCCATTATGTCGAGAGTCACACTCCCCGGCTCCTTCGCGCTTGCAGCGATAGCAATCCTTCCTGCAATCGCAATGATTCTGGGTGTTTCCAACTCATTTGCAAGTTTCTACGGCGGCACTTCGCTTCTGATTCTTGTTGGTGTGGTTCTGGATACTCTTCAGCAGGTTGAAAGTTATTTGCTGATGCGCCACTACGACGGACTTATGAAGACCGGACGTTTGAGCGGGCGCTCAGGAATGTAGTTCTTTGAATTTTGAAGGAAAATGGTAGAGCCTAAAACTGAGGAAGAGATAGCTCTGTTGAGAGAGAATGCCATTATTGTCTCCAAGACACTGGCAGAGGTCGGTAAGACAGTCGCTCCTGGTGTGACAACCAAAGAGTTGAATAGGGTGGCTGAGACCTTTATTCGCGACAACGGTGCAATCCCCAGTTTCCTCGGATTTGACGGCTTTCCTGCAGCGATATGTACTTCTGTCAATGACTGTGTGGTTCACGGATTCCCTTCGGACTATGTGCTGAAGGAGGGTGATATCGTATCAGCCGACATAGGTACGCTGTATAAAGGCTATAATGGTGATTCAGCATACACTTTCCCCGTCGGGGAGGTGGATGCTGAAACCAGGAAGCTTCTCGATGTGACGAAGGCGTCGCTTTTCAAAGGCATCGAGGCGGCCGTTGTAGGTGCAAGGACGGGCGATATCGGATACGCGGTGCAAACGTATGCCGAATCATTCGGTTTCTCCGTAGTACGCGAGCTGGAAGGCCACGGAATCGGTCGTGAGATGCACGAACAGCCCGGCGTCCCCAATTACGGACGTCGCGGCAAGGGCACTCACCTTGTAAACGGAATGGTTATCTGTATCGAGCCGATGATAAATGCAGGTGGGCGCGGGGTCTATCTGGCCAGGAATGGCTGGGAAGTCCGTACCGCCGACCGCAGGAACGCGGCCCATTACGAGCTTACGGTTGTTGTCCGACATGGTTTTGCCGAGCAGCTGTCGACCTTTGATTTTATCGAGAAAGATCCCACGATCAAATTTTAAAGTATGTCAAAACAAGTAGCAATAGAACAGGACGGAAAGGTTATTGAGACCCTCCCCAACGCAATGTTCAAGGTTGAACTCGAGAACGGTCACGTTCTCCTGTGCAACATCTCCGGAAAGATGCGTATGAACTTCATCCACATCCTCCTCGGGGACCGCGTAAAAGTTGAAATTTCGCCTTATGATTTGACCAAGGGCAGAATATCTTTCAGATACAAATAAAACACAATATTATGAAAGTCAAGACATCCATTAAGAAGCGCAGCGAAGATTGCAAGATCGTACGCCGTAAAGGTCGTCTTTACGTGATTTGCAAGAAGAACCCCAAGTTCAAGATGCGTCAGGGATAACAGTTAATCGTTAATAACTAAAAAATCAATTAATAATTATGGCACGTATAGCCGGTGTTGATTTACCAAACAACAAATGCGGAGAGATAGGTCTGACCTATATCTTCGGAATCGGCCGCTCTTCAGCAAAGAAGATTCTCAACAAGTGCGGCATTGATGCTGGTATCAAGGTTGGTGATTGGGACGATGCTCAGATCGCTGCAATTCGTGCAGAGATTGCCGCCGAGTACAAGATCGAAGGCGAGCTCCGTTCTTCAGTCCAGATGGATATCAAGCGTCTTATGGATATCGGTTGCTACCGCGGAATCCGCCATCGTAGCGGACTTCCCGTTCGCGGACAGAGCACCAAGAACAATGCCCGTACACGTAAGGGCAAGAAGAAGACTGTTGCCAACAAGAAGAAGGCGACTAAGTAAAAACTGATGAATTATGGCAAAGAAAACTACAACATCCAAACGAGTTGTCAAGGTTGAAGCAAATGGCGAAGCCCATATTTCATCAACCTTCAACAACGTAATCGTATCGCTTGCGAACGAACAGGGTCAGGTGATTAGCTGGGGTTCCGCTGGCAAATGCGGTTTCCGCGGCTCCAAGAAGAACACTCCTTATGCAGCCCAGATGGCAGCGGAAGATGCTGCAAAGACTGCTTTTGACGCTGGTCTTCGCAAAGTCAAGGTTTATGTAAAAGGCCCGGGCGCAGGCCGTGAGTCTGCCATCCGTACAATCAACAATGCGGGCATCATGGTTACCGAGATCATCGACGTAACACCTATGCCTCACAACGGATGCCGTCCTAAAGGTCGTCGTAAAGTTTAATTTTAAAAGTTTGAAATTATGGCAAGATATACTGGTCCAAGCACCAAAATTGCACGTAAATTCGGCGAGCCTATCTTTGGCGGCGACAAGTACTACGAGAAGAGAAATTTCCCTCCCGGACAGCACGGACTCGCAGCAAAGCGCAAGAAAGCCAAGGATTATGGCAACCAGCTTAAGGAAAAGCAGAAAGTCAAGTATATGTATGGTGTGCTCGAACGTCAGTTCCGCAACACTTACAACAAGGCAGCACGTATGGCCGGACAGAAAGGTGAGAACCTTGTCCTCCTTCTCGAGAGCCGTCTTGACAACGTGGTTTACCGTCTCGGTATCGCTCCTACAAGGGCAGCTGCACGTCAGCTTGTAAACCATCACCACATCACTCTCAACGGAAACGTTGCAAGTATCGCTTCGACTCAGGTCAAGCCCGGTGATGTAATCGCAGTTCGTGAAAGGTCAAAGAGCCTCGAGGTTATCCAGGCTTCGGTTGCATCCACAACCAAGTATTCCTGGCTCGACTTCGACGCAAAGGCCCTCAGCGGAAAGTTCCTGAATCTGCCTGTTCGCGCAGAGGTTCCCGAAACAATCAACGAGCAGCTTATCGTCGACCTGTACTCCAAGTAGAATTTAAACACCGATTAGAATTATGGCAATCTTAGCATTTCAAAAACCTGAAAGGGTCATTATGCTCGAAGGCACTCCTACC
>JAKSJY010000018.1 GCA_024402025.1 Bacteroidales bacterium | reverse complement strand
TGGCAATCAGCAACGTAAGAGCAGAGGAGAAAACAAAGAGAATGAAATCCATTACAAACACCACCCACGAACTGAGGTATTTGTTCAAAGCATTGGATAACTTCTCAATAAAAAAATTACTCATATCAATCAGATAAACATCAAATTCATATCCTGTCCGATTATCTCCGGCGCAAGGCCTGAAGGCACAAAGGACCAGGTTCCGATCGAACCGAAATCATTCGGGTCAAGTCCTCCTTCCCGAACGATATAGTCATATATCAAATCCCGGATTTCCGGGAAGTTTTCCCCTTTGCGCAATTCGAGTTCCTCTTTCGAAAGACCCGTACCCTTTGAGAGCATTTCCCCGGAAGCGCGGTATGAGGTCATTGCCACACAATAGAGGGAATCAGGGGAAAAGCATCGGCCGTCGGCAAGGGAGGAAATGCTTATTCTATCTCCATATCCGGCTGTGATGTCGACGCAGTAATCGATTCCGGCCGCGCTGTCGAAATTATAAGGCCTGTAATCGAAGGACCAACCGCTTCTGAAATAGCGATTGTCATCCCTAAGGGACATTACAAAAACATGTCCGTCGATCTTCGGATTCTTGACCCACCGGCTGTAGGACAATTCGAGATAGTCCTTGATCTCACGTCCGTATAGACTTACCGTACAAAGAGTGTTCTCATACGGGTATATCGTAAACATATCGTTGAAGACAAGCTTGCCCACCGGGATCGTCTTGTTGAAAGTGAGCGGCGCCGCGAAAGAAATATCGGCTCCCGATGCGTCAAGCTGGACTTTATGCAACAGGTTTGTATAGAAACTCTGGCCCGCGAGGGCATCCCGTGTCCTGAGTTCATCCGTAATGAAACCGACCTCCCTCATGGTAAAATCCCGTACGGCGGTGAATTCCTTGCGGAATTTTTCGGACATCGTCCCGGACCGTCGTGTCTTGTCCATCTTAATAAGTTCCGCGGAATACCGTACGGCTCCGTCATCTTCGAATGACACCGTCCCGTGCGCAAGATATCCGGCTTTCGAGCCTGAATTGAGGAAAAGCATCGAATCGCGCTGAAGCACAAGAGGGTTGTGGTCGTGGGCGCATATCAATACATCCACTCCGTGCAAGGTGTTGAAAAGGTCAAGCCCCTGGGATTCAAGCATTTCCGAATTGCCAAGGCCTGTACCGCTGTGAGTCGCGACTATCACCGCATCCGGCTTGAATCTCTCTCTGAGCACATCCACCCTCTTCTGGACGAAAGGCACAAGGGATTCGAAATCCATCCCGGAATAGGATGCGGGAACTATCCAGGACTTGATATTCGCATTTGTATAGCCGAGCAGGAGTATTTTTCTTCCCGCCTTCCGGTATATCGCATATTCCCTGAAATAAGGCTTTCCGTTATCCTTGAGAGCATTTCCCGCTAGAAAAGGAATTCCCCTGACTGCGAGTTGACGGCGCACCTTGTCATAAACGTCGTGCCCGGTTTCCAAATCGTGGTTTCCGACGACCACCGCATCATATCCCGCACATTTTGCCATTGCAGGATACACGTGATGCGAAGAAGCACTGACATAGTTGTAGTAGAACGAAGCGTTGTCCCCCTGAAGCACGTCACCTGCATCTATCAGCAGGACGTTGTTTTTCCCGAACCGGGTTCTGATGCTGTCCGCATACCATTTTACGCCGCACAATGAATTCTTATATCCGTCATCGACGTAGGACTCTTGGAAATAGGCTCCGTGTACATCACCCGTTACGAGCACGTGCAAACCGGCCGGCCCATTCCTTCCACATCCCGTCAGGAATATGGCAGAAAACAAAAGAATGAGTATGACCGGCTTCCTGCGCATCATCTTATCTTCTGAAGCCTTTCAACCTTGAGGCCAGAGACCCGTCCATGGCCATCTTCATCATTTTCTGGGAACCCTCGAACTGCTTGATGAGCCTGTTGACTTCAACAAGTGAAGTCCCCGAACCGTCAGCGATTCTCTTTCTCCTCGAGCCGTTCAGGCATTCGGGATGCTCCCTCTCATACGGTGTCATCGAATGAATTATCGCCTCCGTCGATTTGAAAGCCTTGTCATTGTCGATATCCACGTCCTTGACGGCCTTGTCCATCCCGGGAATCATTCCGGCAAGGTCCTTGATGTCACCCATCTTACGGACCTGCTGGATCTGGTCATAGAAATCATTGAAGTTGAAACGTCCCTTCGCGACCTTCTTCTTCAGCTCCCTTGCCTGTTTCTCGTCGAACTGCTCCTGAGCCTTCTCAACGAGAGAAACGACGTCTCCCATTCCGAGGATACGGTCAGCGATACGCGAAGGATGGAAAAGGTCAAGCGCCTCGAGTTTCTCTCCCGTCGACACGAACTTCACCGGCTTGCCCGTAACGAATTTCACCGACAAGGCGGCACCGCCACGCGTATCACCGTCAAGTTTGGTAAGCACCACGCCATCATAGTCTATCGCTTCGTTGAATGCAACGGCGCTTGCGACGGCATCCCGTCCGGTCATGGCATCCACTACGAACAGGGACTCGGACGGCTCAC
Organism: Bacteroidales bacterium; assembly: GCA_024402025.1. Lineage (GTDB taxonomy): Bacteria > Bacteroidota > Bacteroidia > Bacteroidales > UBA932 > Cryptobacteroides. The sequence goes on along the minus strand of JAKSJY010000018.1, from coordinate 19,426 downwards.
AAGCCTTGTGCATCGCCCTGATTTCATCCATCAGCTCCTCATCGACAGTCAGGCGTCCTGCCGTATCGACGATGACCACATTGTATCCTTCCTTCTTTGCAAGGGCTATCGCCGCCTTGGCCACTGCAACCGGATCCTTCTCCCCGTCGATTGCAAACACGGGCACATCTATGCCCTGCGCAAGTGTACGAAGCTGGTCGATGGCGGCAGGCCTAAAAGTATCACAGGCGGCAAGAAGGACTCTGGTACCCTTCTTTTTCAGCATGAGGGCGAGTTTCCCGCAGAAGGTGGTCTTTCCCGAGCCGTTCAAACCGGCAACGAGCACCACGGACGGGGATCCCTTCAGGTTGATGCCTTCAGCATCCGAGCCCATGAACGAAACGAGTTCGTCGTGAACTATCTTCACCATCATCTGCTGCGGCTTTACAGCCGTCAGCACGTTTGCCCCCAAGGCCTTCTGTTTCACGTTGTCGCAGAACTCCTTGGCAACCTTATAGCTGACATCCGCATCAAGCAGCGCCCTGCGAACGTCCTTGACGGTCTCGGAGATATTGATCTCGGAGATCTTCCCCTCACCTTTGAGTATCTTGAATGAGCGCTCCAGACGCTCGGAAAGGTTTTCGAACATATTGACGCCAATTTATGTCGCGAATATAATCAAAATATCCGAAAAGAAGTCTTACTTATCTTAACCGGACATCAAAACAAAAACAATATGAAAAAAAACAGAAAAAAAGGACTGGTTTCATTGATTATGAAGCCTGTCAGAAGATGCCGGAAGAAGGCTCTGAAATGGAAGGCTAAACATTTCGACCCAATCCAGAAAATGGAAGACGAAAAACTGGAGAGAAATGTCCGAAAATGGATGGACGAAGGGGGCGTCTACGACGATGCCACGATGACGCAGGTTGCGGAAAGGCTTGACACATCCAAAGAACAGCTTTCCTATTTCTGGAGGTCCAAATACGGAGAAGGCTTTAAGACCTGGAGGACGCGTACAAGGTTCGAGCATGCGGTAAGACTGATGCTCGAGCACCCGGAGCACACGATATCGGAAATAACCGGAAGAGTCGGAATCTACGACAGGCACAACTTCCGGAAAATGTTCATCAAAAAATACGGGACCGCCCCGCAAAAGTGGAGAAAGAAGAAACTCCGCAAATAAAAAAGGCAGCCGAAAGGCTGCCTCAATCATTTCATATACGTAGATTTACTCTTCCGGCTTCATAAGGGTATAGACGTTCGTTACGTCCTCATCCTCCTCGAGAAGGCCGATAAGCTTTTCGAGAGTGGCCCTCTGTTCCGGAGTCACATCCTTGAGATCGGTGTTCGGAATCCTTTCGAAACCTCCTGAAACAAGTTCATACCCGTTGTCCTCGATGTATTTCTGAATCTGTCCGTATGAGGGATAGTCACCATAGATGCATATTTCCTTGGAAACGTTGCCGTCCTTGTCCTCGACTTCCTCTTCGAAGAGTTCCTCCACGCCGTAGTCGATCATCTCGAGTTCGAGTTCCTCGATATCCATTCCATCCTTCTCCTTGATGCGGAAGACGCACTTGTGGTCGAACATGAATGATACGGAGCCGCTTGTTCCGAGGGTGCCGCCACACTTGGTGAAATAACTGCGGACATTGGCAACGGTTCTGGTAGTATTGTCCGTAGCCGTTTCTACAAGATATGCGATACCGAAAGGACCATAGCCTTCGTAAACGACTTCCTTGAAATCACCCTGCTTGCTTTCGGTTGCCTTCTTGATGGCGCGCTCGATGTTCTCCTTAGGCATCTGCTCGGTACGAGCCTCTGCCATAAGGGCGCGCAGACGCGGGTTTCCGGTAACGTCCGGGCCACCCTGTTTCACTGCAATGGTGATTTCCTTTCCGAGTTTAGTGAACGTGCGGGCCATGTGACCCCAACGCTTCATCTTGCGTTCCTTGCGAAATTCGAATGCCCTTCCCATAACCTATCGTGCAATGTATTTGTCGATGTCGTATGCCTCGATGCTCTGAGGATAATTCTCCTTCACCTTCCTGTAGCAAGCCTTGGACTTCTCAATCTGTCCGAGAGACTCATATGCCTGGCCCTGCTTTACAAGATAGCCCGCAGCGAACATGTTGTCAGCCTTTGCAGCAGCCTTTCCGAACAGGGAAGCGGCCTTTTCCATCTCTCCGAGAGCTGCGTAGCAGTCACCCTCGAGGGCTATGGCACGGGCTGCAAGAATGACATCCTTTCCGTTATATTTGGAAACGTAGGAAAGAGCGTCCTCCCACTGTCCGAGCTGCGCGCAGCAGGATGCGGCATAGAGATAAACGGCTTTCCCCGCCTTTGCGCCATACTCATCGCAGATGGAGGCGAAACCGGAAACGACGCCGTCGCCATTGAGGGCGGTTTCGAAATCGGCGTTCTGGAAATAGAATTCCGCCTTCGCAGCCTCTGCCTGAGCCTGTGCGGCTGCAGGGGCATAGATGAACTTGCTGTATCCGAGAACTGCAAGTCCTGCCACAACGATTGCAATCACAATACCCCAAAGGAGCTTTTTGTTCTCGCGAAAGAACTGTTCTGTCGCATTGACGGTCTCCGCTACATTCTCCTGACGGATTTCGTCCTGTGTTTTTGCATTTGCCATAATATGATTCGATTTTGTTTTTTCTCAATCAACGGACCGCAAAAATACTCAATTCTCCCGTAATTTGCAAGTTGCCATTCTGCAGGAATTGCTATATTTGCAGACGATGAAGAGAAATCTGGTAATAATCCCGACGTACAGGGAGATCGAGAACATCGAGTCCATAGTATGCAAGGTCCTCGGGCTCGAGGGAAACTACAACGTGCTGGTCATAGATGACGGGTCCCCCGACGGCACCCCGGAAGCCGTGACAAGGATGGCGGCGGAATTCCCGGACAAGCTGTTCCTTATCGAGAGGGGCAGAAAACTCGGACTCGGAACCGCATATATCGCGGGCTTCAAATGGGCGCTGGAAAGGGATTTCGACTACATCTTCGAGATGGACGCCGATTTCTCTCACAATCCGGACGATCTCCAAAGACTTCAGGACGCCTGCGAACAGTCCGGTGCCGACCTGTCGGTCGGATCCAGATACTGCGACGGAGTAAGCGTGGTCAACTGGCCCATCGGAAGGATACTGATGTCGTACTTCGCGTCACTCTACGTCCGCAAGATGCTCCGCACGCACGTGATGGACAGTACTGCAGGCTTTGTCTGCTACAGGCGCAGCGTGCTGGAAGCCATAGACCTGGACGGCATCCGTATGGTCGGATATGGTTTCCAGATCGAGATGAAATACACGGCGCTCAGGCTCGGATTCAAGCTTTCCGAAGTTCCGGTGATATTCGTGAACCGCAAGAAAGGGACATCCAAGATGTCCGGAGGCATTTTTTCCGAAGCGTTCTGGGGGGTTATCGCCTTGCGTTTCAGAAAATTCTAGCGCATCAGCCTCAACGCAATCCTGTTTCTCTGAAGGTCGACGTCGATGACACTGACCTTGACGTGCTGGTGCAGTTTCAGAACCTTTGTAGGGTCGCACAAGCCTCTTACACCCATCTGGGAAACGTGAATCAGGCCGTTCTCGTGCAATCCCACATCCACGAAGGCTCCGAAATTCGTGATGTTCGTCACTATCCCGGGAAGTTCCATCCCCGTCTTGAGATCGGAGATGTCGTGGATGTCATCCGCGAAACTGAACTCGGACGCGCTCTCGCGGGGATCAAGTCCCGGCTTTATCAGTTCGGACACTATGTCATTGATGGTAGGAAGGCCCTTGTCGGCCGAGACATACTGCGCAGCATCGATTTTCGAACATAGTTCGGCATTCCCAACAAGGTCCCTGGCGGTAACCCCCAGGTCCTTCGCCATTTTCTCCACTATGCCGTATGATTCCGGGTGCACCGCACTGCCGTCCAGAGGATTATCGCCACCGATTATCCTGAGGAATCCAGCACACTGCTCGTAGGCCTTGTCCCCGAGCCTGGGAACTTTCTTGAGTTCGGCACGCGAACGGAACTCTCCGTTTGCCGTCCTGTACGCAATGATGTTTTCGGAAAGGGAAGGTCCAATCCCGGAAACATAGGCCAGCAGATAGGCGGAAGCCGTATTGAGGTTCACGCCCACCGCATTGACGCACGACTCCACGGTATTGTCGAGTTTTTCCCTCAGCAGAGTCTGGTCCACATCGTGCTGGTACTGCCCTACTCCGAGATTCTTCGGATCTATCTTCACGAGCTCGCTCAGGGGATCCATCAGGCGGCGTCCAATGGAGACCGCACCCCTTACGGTAACGTCCTCGTTCGGAAATTCCTTTCTGGCCACCTCCGACGCGGAATATATGGAAGCCCCATCCTCACTGACCGTCCACACCTTGCACCCCTGCGGCAGCATCACCTTGCGCATGAATTCTTCCGTCTCCCTGCTTGCGGTGCCGTTTCCGATGGCTACCGCCTGAATTCCGTATTTTTCCAGCATCTCCTGCACGCTGACAAGCGACTTCACCTTCTCGTTCTGCGGAGGATGAGGGAAGATTATTTCATGATGCAGCAGATTTCCCTGTTCGTCCAGGCAGGCGATCTTGCAGCCGTTGCGGAAACCGGGGTCTATGGCCATCGTCCTCTTCTGCCCCACCGGGGCACCGAGCAGAAGCTGCCTCAGATTCTCTCCAAACACCTTGATGGACTCCACGTCAGCCTTCGCCTTCGCTTCCTTTATCACCTCGTTCGTTATCGACGGATCCAGCAGCCTGTCCCACGAATCCTCGCAGGCGAGCAGCAGCTCCCTGCGCAGTTCCTCGGACGGCATAGGGCGTCCCTTGGCGAAGTCGGAGTATATCTTCTTCGTGCAGCGCTGCTCGTCCGCATCTATTCCGATGGACAGTATCCCTTCCTTTTCGGCCCTCAGCATAGCCAGCAGGTTGTGCGACGGTATCCTGTCGAGAGGCATCGAAAAATTGAAATATGTGCGGTACTTGTCCGCATCAGGATTGTCCGCAGAGCCCTTGGTCCTTTGGGAAACTATTCTGTAATGTCTGTAAACCGCCCTGAGCCCTTCCCGTATGGAAGCCGTTTCGCTCAGCCTCTCCGCAATGATGTCCCTCGCCCCGGAAAGTGCATCCTCAACCTGGAGTACCTTGTCGGAAAGGTAACTGACTGCACTTTTTTCGGGATCCCGGGTACGGATTTCCCACATCAGGTCGGCAAGTCCCTCCAGACCGAGTTCCTTGGCAACAGTGGCCCGCGTACGGCGTTTGGGCTTGTATGGGAGATAGATGTCCTCAAGTTCCGTAGAAATGACGCAGGAAAGTATCCTGTTCCTGAGCTCGGGAGTGAGGGCGCCCGAGCGCTCTATATTCTCAAGCACCGTACCCTTTCTTTTCTCCATCTCGTCGAATACATCGCACCAGTGCTTCACTTCAGCCACTTCGCTGTCATCCATCCCGCCGGTTTTCTCCTTGCGGTAACGGCTTATGAACGGAATCGTGTTTCCGTCTTCGAACATCACCGCGCAATTCTCTATCTGCCACGGTTTGCGGGAAAGTTTCTCCGCAATGAAATCAACATAAATATCCTTCATCTAAAGTGTAAGTTTCTGTCCTCCGATAAATTCCCTCATGATCGAGCTTTCCGGAATGGAATTCACGTCCTCCTCGCTGAAGGCCGTGATCTTGTTGAGAAAATAAAGCAGTGTATCCGCCTTGGCGCGCGCAGGAGAATCCGCGGGAATCTTCTCCAGAAGCGGCATTGCGAAATATTTCAGGACGGGAAGATCGTAAAGGGTGGACGAATTGAACACCACATCGGCATTCTCCTCATAGGGAAAGATGTTCCTGGTTTCCCCCCGACGTACGGAATCCCATCTCATTATCGTCTCTTCGGGAGAGGTGCCCCTCGCCCTGGAATCTCTAACGATACGGCGCAGCAGACGTTTGTCCGTAGTCGAGTTGTGCACCTTCTCGCCTCCGGGCAATGCCGAGAGCGCCGAAATGTATACGTGGAAGATCGATTCGTCGTCCACCGTAGGGGTCAGCGCAGGATTAAGGGCGTGGATACCCTCCATAAAAAGGATATCCCCCTTTTCGAGTTTCATCCTGCACAGAGGATCCTTGTCCCTTTTTCCCTCGGTGAAATCGAAATGCGGCAAATCCACCTCCTCCCCATTGAGAAGCGCGTTGAGCTGGATTCCCAGGTATTCTACATCCATGGCCTCAAGCGACTCGAAATCCAGGTTGCCGTCTTCATCACGCGGAGTGAACTGCCTGTCCACAAAGTAATTGTCAAGTTCTATCACTCTCGGATTAAGACCCAGGTCGCGGCAATGCCTCGCGATACGTATGGATGACGATGTCTTCCCGCTGCTGGAAGGGCCAGACATCATCACAAGCCTGGTTTTCTCACTTTTCCAGAGAATCTGCCATGCAATCTGCCTGTATTTTTCTTCCTGGCGTTCCTCGCACAGCTTTACAAGTTGCATCCCCCTGCCGGAGCGGATGACTTCATCAAGTTTTTCGATGTTGAATATACCCACAGCGGAACACCAATCGGCATATTCCTGTCTTGCGGCTTCTATTTTGGTCATTTCAGAGACTTGTTTGTAGCGTCAAAGGCAAATTTATAAAAAATCGGGGTATATTTGTGCCATGCAGGACAAAATCGACTATATGTTCCCAACCTCCGTCAAGGAGGTCGAAAAATTGGGATGGGATTATATCGACATTATATTTTTCACGGGAGACGCCTTCGTGGACCATCCCAGTTTCGGTACCGCCTGCATATCGAGATACCTGCAGAAATTCGGATACAGAATCGCCATCGTACCGCAACCCAACTGGAGGGATGACCTGAGGGATTTCCGCAAGTTCGGCACCCCGAGGCTGTTTTTCGCCGTGAACTCCGGAGCCATGGACTCGATGGTGAATCACTATACCGCCGGAAAAAGGCTCCGCCACGATGACGCATACACTCCCGAAGGAAAATCAGGGGCAAGACCCGACAGGGCAGTGTCCGTCTATTGCAACATACTCAAGGAACTGTACCCGGAAGCGATTGTTGTCATCGGCGGCGTAGAGGCGTCCCTGAGGCGGCTTACACATTACGATTATTGGGAAGACAGACTTTTTCCCAGCATTCTCGTGGACTCGAAGGCCGACTACCTGTGCTACGGAATGGGAGAGAAGCCGATGCTGGAACTCACACGGGCCATCGAAAAGGGATGGAGCCTGCACCAGATGGAAGGTCTTCCCCAGATAGCCTTCCTGCGCAAAGGCAAGGCAAAAAGCGGCCTTGTCCTGCACAGTTTCGAGACCTGCCTGAAAGACAAGCGTGCATTCGCGGAAAACTTCCACGAAATCGAGACGCATGCCAATATGCTTCATCCCGATACAATCATAGAACCGGTAGGCGACGGATACATCCAGGTCAATCCTCCGTGCGAACCGTCCACCACCGGGGAGATGGATTCATACTGGGACCTTCCGTTCACAAAACTGCCCCACCCAAGATATACCGGAAAGAGGATTCCTGCATACGACATGATAAAGGACAGCATCATCACGCACAGGGGCTGTTTCGGCGGATGCAACTTCTGCACCATAGCGGCGCACCAGGGAAAATTCATCCAGAGCAGAAGCGAGGAATCCATCATCAGGGAGGTTCGGAAACTCGCAAGTATGCCCGGATTCCACGGCAACATCTCGGACCTGGGAGCTCCGACGGCAAATATGTACGGAATGAAAGGCAGGGACCCCGGAAAATGCGCCGTCTGCAGACGCAGATCCTGTCTTTACCCTGAGGCCTGCCGTAACCTCGACAGGTCGCATTCCAGGATACTCGAGCTTTATCGCAAGGTGGATGCAGTGAAAGGCGTCAAGCATTCCTACATAGGAAGCGGGGTGAGATATGACCTGTTCCTTGACGACAAGGGATTCATTGACGAAACGGGCAAACCCTACCTGAAAGCCCTGATGACGCAACACACCTCCGGACGCCTCAAGGTCGCTCCCGAGCATACGGAGCCAAACGTACTCAAGTACATGGCAAAGCCGCCGTTCAGTTATTTCGAGGCCCTGCGCACCGAATTCAACCGGATCAACCGCGAAGAAGGCACGCATACCGAGCTCGTTCCGTACTTCATCTCTTCCCATCCCGGATGCCGGCTGTCCGATATGCAGAGGCTCGCTTCCAACCCGTCGCTGAAAGGGATATGGATGGAGCAGGTTCAGGATTTCACCCCGACCCCGATGACTGCCTCGAGTGTAATGTTCTACTCCGGAATAGACCCGAGGGATATGTCCCAGGTATTTACAGAACACAATCCTGAAAGGAAAAGAGAACAAAAATCCCTCTTTTTCAAAAAAAAGTGATTTATATTTTTTTCTTCTGAATTATTGGATTATAATTGCATCCGTAAACAGAAACAGATATGGTACAGGACGGAAAGAAAAGACACGTTGTCAGTTTTGAAAATATGTCGGCAGAGGTAGCGGAAGCATTCAATGCCAAGTACCCGAAGGGATTCAACGACTATCTTGCCGACCTTGTCAAATATCCCAAACCTGACGGCACATCTTTCTATGCCGTCACCATCGAAGTTCCGGACGCAATATACCTGGTCAAGATAAAGGTCGACGTCGACGACGCCGATGACATAGAGCGTTGGCTCGAAGGTGAAGAAGAAGCCGGGACCGAGCAGATGGCAGGGATGGAAGGCGGCGGCGATTCCGAAGGAGACGCCCTTCCCGATGACAATATTTCACAATACGGCGGGGACGAAGATCAGAGCGAGGGCGAGCAGGACGCCGAATAACACCGGATTTCCCCTTGAAAGATTCCCGTAAACTCATATTCCTCAGTCTTACGGTAGGGATTTGTACGGGCCTGGCGGCCGTCGTACTTCTCAAGTGCATACGTTTCGTACAGAGCATAGTGGGACCCCTCATTTCCCACTGCGACGGATTCAACTGGCCGGTTCTCGTGCTTCCCGGATTGGGAATGCTGCTCAGTCTTCTCATAGTCAGATACATAATCAGGGACAACATAGGACACGGAGTGACCAAAGTACTTCAGGCCATTTCCAGCAACGAGTCGAACATCAAGCCTCACAACATTTTCTCATCCGTTGTAACGTCCGCCCTGACAATAGGATTCGGAGGTTCCGTCGGAGCCGAGGCCCCTATCGTATATACCGGAGCGGCAATCGGTTCCAATATCGGCCGTCTGGCAAAACTGTCGTTCAACGATGTAACCATACTGGTCGGCTGCGGTGCGGCAGGAGCGATTGCGGGCATCTTCAAGGCGCCCCTGGCCGGTTTGCTGTTCACACTCGAGATTCTTCTTTTCAACATATCGCTCAGGCGTATGATGCCTCTTCTGGTATCGACCGTCTCATCCACGGTAGTGGCATATCTTTTCCAGGGAGCAGGGCCGTCGTTTTCCTGCTCGCTCGAGCCGCTGGAGATGCACAACATACCATTCTACATAATTCTGGGATTGTTTGCCGGTGTCATTTCCGTCTATTACACCCGCACCACCCTATGGCTCGAAGACAGGCTGTCAAAGATACGCGGCACCTACCTCAGATGGGCTGTATGCTCCGCAGGACTCGGCTTGCTGCTGGTAATATTCCCTCCTCTGTTCGGTGAAGGCTACGGAAGCGTCGGTTTCCTGCTCAACGGAACCGTAAGCGGATATGAGAACTCCCCCCTTGCGTTCCTTGGCAACGGATGGGGCATTCCACTGTTCTTCGCCCTGGTATTGATATTCAAAGTAGTGGCGATGACCCTCACCAACTCCGGAGGAGGTGTCGGAGGAACCTTCGGTCCTACACTGGTTGTCGGTGCATTTGCGGGATTCGTACTTGTCCGGTCCGTCAACCTCATTCCGGGCCTGCTGCCCTGGACTCTTCCCGAACAGAACTTCGTCCTGGTTGGGATGGCGGCGCTGATGGCCGGAGTCATGCAGGCGCCCATGACGTCCATCTTCCTCATTGCAGAGATAACCGGGGGCTACGAACTGCTGCTGCCTCTCATCACCGCATCCACAGTCTCGTTTTGCATTACAAGAATCTGGGAAAAGTATTCCATATATACCAAGCGTCTGGCCCAAAGCGGGGAGTTGCTGACCCACGACTCCGACCAGGTGGCAATCACGCTTATGCACACCTCCGACCTTATCAGGGACAAATATCCCAGACTTGCTCCGGAAGCGAGACTCGAAGATATTCTGGAAACGGTTTCCGAAAGCACGGCGGCGGTTTTCCCCGTAGTGGACAACTTCGGGGTGTTCCAGGGCATGGTCGATATGGACGAGATCCGCAAGCATATGTTCAACAAGAAGGAATACAAGACACTTCACGTATATAATATGATGCGGCAGCCGGAATACACGGTAAGTCCCGACGAGTCAATGCAGAGCGTCATCGAGAAGTTCGACAAGACCGAAGAATGGAGACTTCCGGCACTCGGCGCAGAAAACGTATATCTGGGATTCGTATCCAAATCCAGGATACTTATGGCCTACCGCGAAGAACTGAAATCCATTTCCGCAAAAGATTAACGGCAAATTAAGTCGATTCTTCGTTTGCATTTCAAAAGAAATTATTATCTTTGCAGTCCGATTCTCGGGATGTGGCGCAGTTGGTTAGCGCACCACGTTAGGGACGTGGGGGTCGTCTGTTCGAGTCAGATCATCCCGACATCAGAAAACAGGGTTCGATTTTCGTCGGACCCTGTTCATTTTTTGGTATAATGGACATTTTCGGTTGGTAAAATCCTATATAACAATTTGACACATTGACACTTATATCTACTTTTATGGAAGTCGTTTCATAAAAGTCTTGATATGGGAAAAATAAGGAGGCGAAATCATTGTCCAAAATGTGGTTCTCTGAATGTGATAAAATGGGGTGTCAGAGCTGGCCATCAGCGATATAAATGCAAGGATTGTCAAAGTCTGTTCACTCCAACGCGTCCCGATGTGTCGGCGAATAATCGCTTCGTATGGTTCCGAAAATGGATATCCGGGAAGCAACGTATCGAAGACATCGCGGCAGAAAGCGGATACAGCTCAAGGCAGCTAAGACGCTGGTTTGATGAATATCTGTCCCGGCCTCCGGAGTGGAAAATACAGCATCGAAAAGCATATCATGTGTTGATTGACGGCACCTGGTTCAGCGAGAGCCATTGCCTTGTCGTCTATAGGGATGCGAACTCAAAGTCAACGATATATTACCGTTTCGCTGAAGACGAGAACGAATATGAAATCATCAAGGATCTTCAGGCGTTCAAAGCCATGAGGTTGCGCATATCCAGTTTTACGACCGACGGCGGAGACGATATTATAAGAGCCATTAAATATGTGTACCCATATACTACCAGACAGCGCTGCGTGGTACATATTGAGCGGGAATGTCTTGCCTGGCTCACGCAGCATCCCAAGTCTTCGGCTGGCATATTATTGAGACGGCTAGTCTGCCAAATCAGCCATATCAAGACCAATAACGACAAGCTGTATTGGATAAAAGAACTGAACAAGTGGCACGAAGACTACGAGGAGTTCATCAAGCAGAAGACGGTCAACAAGGAAACAGGAGAACAGACATATACTCACGACAACGTAAGACGGGCATATATCCATCTTCACAGGGCAATCCCCAACATGTTCAAATACATCGATGAACCTGATGTCCCCAACAATACAAACAGCCTAGAGTCATTCTTTGGGCACTTGAAGGACAATCTAAGAATACATCGCGGACTATCTCCGGAACACCAGGACAACTTCATCAAATGGTATCTGTACTTCGCAGATGAGAAGAAAAAGAAAGACAGGTGACGCAGCCTCGCATTACGCGGCTCGGCTGCTACAGTTCGCCGCTGCGGTGGGCTCTGTGGAATGGCCCTCCTCGCGGCGGCTGTCACCAACCACTTTTGTCACTATCACCAACCATTTATGTCCACATTACCCATTTTTTAGTATATTTGCGATGATGACACCGATAGACGAACTGTTCGACCCGCTTCGAAAAAAAAACGTACGCGCCACCCCTGAGGAGCACGTGCGCCAATGGTTCATCAGCCTGCTGAAGGATACCCTCAAGGTTCCCGTCCACCTGATGGACAGCGAGGTTAGGATGACCCTCGGAGAAAAGATCTGGAGGGCGGACATACTCGTCTACGGCCACGACGGCGCGCCGCTTGCGGTCGTGGAGTGCAAGAGGCCTGACGTTAAAATAAGCGAGGCCGTATGCAACCAGGCTCTGCGATACAACTCCGTTCTGGACGTGCGCTACATCTTCCTTACAAACGGGAACTCGACCTTCGCCTTCTGCAGGGACGGAAACGCTTTCCGCAGAATGGAAAGGATACCGGCCTTCGACGAAATGGCCGGGCAGAAAAGTTATATGGAAAAGGAAATCTTCCGCATAGTATCCGAAGTGGCCCAGGAACGGCAGGTCAAGGCTTTCGTAATCGGAGGATACGTAAGGGACTGTTTTCTGGGGAGACGCTGCAATGACATCGACATAGTCGTGGAAGGAAGCGGAATCGACTTTGCGAAGGCCGTGGGAGAAAAGACCGGAAAATACGTTTCCTATTTCAAGAACTTCGGTACCGCAATGCTCCATTACCGCGGGGATGAAATAGAGTTCGTCGGCGCAAGAAAAGAATCATACCGTCGGGAATCCCGCAAGCCGATAGTTGAAAACGGGACTCTGGAAGACGACCAGATGAGGCGCGATTTCACAATCAATGCAATGGCCTTCAGCCTCCAGAAGGAAAATTTCGGGGAGCTGGTGGACCCCTTCGGGGGAATCAGGGACCTTGCGGAAGGCATTATCCGCACACCTCTGGACCCCGATACGACATATTCGGACGACCCGCTCAGAATGCTCAGGGCGATAAGGTTCGCGACAAAGCTCTCTACTCCTGAGCGCAGATTCAGTATCGTACCCGAATCGATGGACTCTATGCGGAGGATGGCATCCAGGCTTGAGATACTCTCGACTGAAAGGATTACGGACGAGATCGACAAGATGCTCATAACGCCCCGCCCGTCAATGGCGTTCAGGTTGATGGACGAGGCCGGACTGCTGAAATATATCCTTCCGGAATTATGCGCCCTGAAGGGTGTGGAGACAGTGGAAGGCAGGGGGCACAAGGAGAATTTCTCCCATTCGCTGATGGTGCTTGACAATCTGGCCGCGGCTGAAACGGCAGCCGGCAGAGAGCCGAAACTGGCGTTGAGATGGGCCGCATTGCTGCACGACATAGGAAAACCCGCATCGAAGAAGTTCGACCCCGCTGCGGGATGGACCTTTCACGGGCACGAAATAATAGGTTCCCGTATGGTGCCGAAGATATTCAACCGGTTGAAGCTGCCCATCGATGACGGGAAGTATGTCAAGAAACTGGTATGGCTGCACCTCAGACCGATAGCGCTGGTTGACGAGGGGGTTACCGACTCCGCGGTGAGAAGGCTGCTGTTTGATGCGGGGGATGACATCGACGATCTGATGATGCTGTGCCGTGCAGACGTGACGTCCAAGAACCCGGCGAAAGTCGCAAAGGTTCAGTCAAACTTCAGCCTTGTCGAGCAGAAACTCATCGACGTGGAGGCGAAGGACAAGGTGCGCAACTTCAAGAACCCCATAACAGGGGAATATGTAATGGAGGTCTACGGCATCCCTCCCTGCAGGGAAATAGGCATCCTGAAGGAATATGTGAAGGAAGCCATCCTGGACGGAGTAATCCCCAACGAGTTCGAAGCGGCCGACACCCTTATGAGGACGAAGGCGGCCGAAATAGGGCTGGCGGAGAAAAACTGACTCCCCTACTTCCTTTTTGCCCGGGGGTGGGCCTGGGAATACACCTTCTTCAGCTTTTCGATACTGTTGTGCGTATAAATCTGGGTCGCGGCAAGAGAGCTGTGTCCCAGCATTTCCTTGATGCTGTTGATGTCGCTCCCGTTGTCAAGCAGTTGGGTGGCTATCGTATGCCTGAGAGCGTGAGGAGACTTCCTGGAAGTGATACTGCTCACGGACGCGAGTTCCGATTTGATGATTCTGTCCACCAGGACAGGATACAGCCTGCCGCCGGCGGCCGAGACTGCGAGCGGACTTTCCAGGCTGCCGTCAGACAATCCCAGGGTATCCACCTTGCGCATATACGCGACAGTTTCGGAAACGAGAGCGGCGGTAAGAGGAATCTCCCTGAGCTTGTCGCCCTTGCCTCGAACGCGAAGCACCTTCCTTGATTCGTCAAAACCGGACCTGTCTAGAGCGATAAGCTCGCTGCGGCGTATCCCTGTGCAGTACAGCAACGAGACGACCATCCTCCCAAGTATGTGGGGATACTCTTCCCTGGAGCATACGTCAGGCGAAGCATAAAAATCCGTCCGCTTGAAATACTCCCTCATCGAATCCTCCCGATAAAATACCGGAAGCCTTCTTTCCTGTTTCGGACGCGGCACGAGCCTTACGGCATCGGAGACGATGAGCCCAGCCTTGACAAGATATCGGCTGAAGCCGCTCAACACGCTGAGATGCAGATTCGCCGTACGAGCCGAGACCTTCTTGATTTCCTTCAGAAACACGAGGTAGCGCCTGATTACGGAAGAATCGGAAATCGAAGCGCAAATGGAGCTGTCGGAATCCGCCTGTGCAAATTCGCAGAACTCCTTCAATGCAGCCTCATATATGCTGCAAGTCCTTTCGGAATACCTTTTGACCGTGGAAAGATACCTGATGTATGTATCGGCGATTGTCACTGATGGGCATCCTTCAGCAGGTCAAGCACAACTTTCACGGGATTGAAAGTCTCCACCGGCACTTCGACGAAAGCGGTAAGCCAGTCGGACATCGCCCCGTTCCACAGTCCCGGAAGTTCGAGAGCCTTGAGTTCACGGCCCTGGTAGCTCTTGGAACTGATGAACCCGGTTTCAGGGTCAACGAATTCGAGAAGGTTGAACTTTTCCCCTTTGACATCCCTGAGGCAGCATACTATATCCACAGGATTGAAATGCGTTGCATTCTTCATCATCGAGGCGTCCTCGATCTGAACGCTTTCAAGTATCTGGAGGGAAGTGCTTCCGTCCTTCGCCCGGATTATGAAAGGACCTCCGCCCGGTTCCCCTTCATTGCGCACCATTCCGCAGACTCTCAGAGGTCTGTTCAGCTTTGCCTTTAGCATCAATGCCCTTTCACGGCAGCTGCGGGCCATAGGAATGGTAACGCAGAATTCTTCCTTCAGGAACGTTTCGATTTCATTGCACAGCTGTTGGAATTCGGGAGTGGCATAAGGGTCGTCCTTCGGCGCATTGTAGCCCGGTATGTTCATATACAGAGGAATGGAAGTCCCGGGGATGCCCTCCATCTGCTCGAATTCGGTGAGAAAACCGAACACCGTGTCCCTCAGCATAAGTGCACGACCCATAAGGACCTTCTTGTACTTGGACGTGGTCTCCAGATTGCGCTCGACGGAGACGTTGTCGGGGTTCTTGATGGAGGCAAGGTCCTCCTCGGCGTCATTGAGGGTATAGGTGGGAGCGCCGTGTCCGGCAGGACGACGCAGCACGGTCCCGTCCTCCTTCAGGAACGGCTTGTTATCGGGGGTCACGGCAATGGTGTCGGTATCTTTGCTCTGATATACGAAACGCACGTTGTATTTCACCCCGTAGCGTGATTCGTATTCATCCTTGACAGCCGAAAAGGCATCTTCGAAAAGCTGCCTGTGTTCCGGGGAGATGGTTACCGTAAGATTGACGGTATTGTCGGCGTTCCTCATATATTCGGCGCCCTCGACAAGGTGCTCCGCAAATGCCGTTCTGACCTCGGAAGGATAACGGTGGAATTTCAGGACGCCCTTGGGCTTGTTGCCGTAATCCAGGCCGGTTTCTCCGAGAAGCCGGTCCGCCGTCGTATCAGGGTCATAGGGCGCGGTACCGAAGACGTCAGGACTGTAGAAGGCAAACTTCTCAATGTTTCCGGCAAGTTTTGAAATTGTCTCGGCCTTGTGCGCGAAAACATCCTTGAACATTCGGGACGCCGCCCCGGATGCAGGGACAAATTTGCATTTCCCTTTAACCGATGCATTCTCATAATACTCGAGAGCCTCTTTCAGTTCATCGGAGGCAAGCACCTTGATGCCGTTGGAAGGCGTTGCGGCATCTACGATGTCCAGGTAGGGAAAGCCTTCCTTGAAACGCTTGATTTGTTCTTCCTGTGTCATATTGTGGTTAATCTATAAAAAATTCACGACGGTATCTGTAACCGGACCTGAGTTCATCGAACTTGTCAGGATCCATCCTGAACATGAAATCATCGGTGAATATGGGGTAATTGTACTGGAATATGCTGGTAATCTGTCCCTGGGACATATTTGTCACGTCGACCCTCACGGCATCCATACCTTCCGCATTCTGGTGAGGAAAAAAATCGAAGAGTTCGGATATGTCGAAGTAGCGTGCAACGGCACGCACCGCCATCATAGTCCCGCTGAGCTTGCCCTGGAACGAATACCCTGCGATATGGGGAGTCGCTATGTCCGCAATATCCAGAAGGTCCCTGTTTACGTCGGGTTCATTGTTCCAAGTGTCGAGGATAATGCCTCCAAGGCGGCCTCGGGCAGCAAGCAGAGCTTCGTCGTCCAGAATTTCCCCCCTGGCGGCGTTAATGAAAACGGACCCGAACTTCATATGGCCGAAGAACTCCTCGTTGCACATCTTCCTGGTGGAAACATTCAAGGGAACGTGCATAGTGACCACGTCGGAGTGTTCCAGAAGGTACTCAAGGCTGCAGAACTGCTTTGAACCTTCACGGCTTTCACGCGGAGGGTCGCACAGAAGAACTTCCATACCGAGTCTCCGGGCCATGGCCTCGACTTTCGATCCCACATTGCCCACACCGACAATACCCATTGTCGCATCGGACAGGTCTATGCTTTTTCTTGCGGCGACTCCATAGAGCGCCGAAAACACATAATCCATCACGCCACCCGCGTTGCATCCGCTGGCATTCTGCACGAATATTCCCTGACTCGAGCAATATGAGAGGTCAATATGATCAGTGCCGATGGTGGCGGTGGATATCATCTTCACGGAAGTTCCGTCAAGAAGCGCCGCGTTGCATCTGGTCCTGGTGCGTATGAGCAGGCAGTCCGCATCAAGTATGTCATTATGGGATATGGAGCCACCGTCCATATACCTGATTTCGGCATATGGTTCGAAAACACCTTCTATGAAAGGTATGGCTTTGTCTGCGACAATTTTCATTTGAGTACAATTTCTTTGACCGTACCGGCCAGTACGTTATCCCGGACGAACAGCGGGTCGGCGAGGAGTCTCTCATTGATGCCGGATACGATTGAACCGCGCTGCATGTAAAGAGAATTCCTCACAACCGAGCTGCTGAGAGTGACATATAATTTACCGTCCCGAAAAAAACGCCTCTGGGTATATTTTCCGGCACCGGAAACTTCGTCCCAGGCCTTGAATACCAAGGCAACGTTATGCTTCGTCCCTATTCCGGATCTTTTGAGGAACTCAAGAATCACCTCCTCCATAGGTGCGGCTGTTTTCCTTTCCAGTTTCATTGTCTTGAAAAAACGCCGTTTCCGGCTTCATAGTAGCAGGACTCCTGGGTTATATCCCTGATGATACTCTGAAGACGCAGTTTGCTGGTATCAGTAATGAAAATCTGGCCGAAATCGCAACCTGCCACCATTCTGAGAAGGTTTCCGGTGCGGTCCATATCCAGTTTGTCAAACAGGTCATCGAGCAGCAGCATCGGAGGAAAACCATAGGCATCCTTCATTATGTCGTACTGGGCGAACTTGAGAGATACGAGGAAGGATTTCTGCTGGCCTTGGGAACCCGTTTTCCGTATGGGTTCGCCATCGAGTGTAAACACGAAATCATCCCTCTGCGGGCCTGACGTCGTGAAACGCAAAGCCCTGTCCCTGGTGTAATCGGATTCAAGGATATCCTTCAGTCTCCCTTTCTGCAGGTCACTGACATAACTTATGCCGACATTCTCCCCGGACCCTGACAGCTCGGAGTAGTGCCGGCGGACCGCTGGCTCAAGCCTCGAGGCGAACTCCGAGCGGGCCCTGAATACATTGTCAGCCAGGTCGCTCATCTGCACGTCTATGGTTTCGAGATACTCACGGTGAGGATTGTCACTCTTCAGGATAACGTTCCTCTGAGTAAGGAGCCTGTTATATTTCTGCAAATCGTACAGAAAAGACCTGTCCATCTGGGAAAGTACGGCATTGGAGAAGCGTCTGCGCTCATCCCCGCCTTCGGATACCAGGGTGATGTCACCAGGAGACACCATTACGACAGGAAGCACGCCGATATGTTCACTGATTCTGGCATAAGGCTTGTCATCCCTCTGGAGTTTCTTCTCTCCGTCACCGACCCTTATACTGAACTTCGAGACCGAGGCCCCCATTCCGTACGTGCCGGAGATTCCGAAGGAAGAGCATCCGTGTCTGAAATTGTATTTGTCGGAGGAACCGAATGCACTCCTGGTCATCGAAAGGTAATGGATTGCATCCAGAAGATTGGTCTTACCCTGCGCATTTCCACCGCAGATGCAGTTCAGGTTCGGACAGAACTCCAGTTCCTGAAGCTCTATGTTCCTGAAATTCTGGACAATCAATTTCCTTAAGTCCGGCATCGTCACTTTTGTTTAATGCGTTTTGCAAATATACAGAATTTTGCTTACATTTGCAGTCACTTTTGGAGAGATGCTCGAGTGGCTGAAGAGGCACGATTGGAAATCGTGTGACCGACAAAATCGGTTCTAGGGTTCGAATCCCTATCTCTCCGCACCATATGGAAAAAATACTGATTAAGCATGTCCTGCTTGATGGTCGGAAAACAAACATCGTGATTCAGGACAACAGGTTCGTAAACCTGAACGCGCCGCAGGACGCAAAAGCGGACTCGATAATTGAAGCGGAAGGCAAGGCTGTTCTTCCGCCTTTTTATAATACGCACACCCATGCCGCAATGGTTCTCCTCAGGGGCTATGCCGAGGATATGAACCTGCAGACCTGGCTGCACGACTACATCTGGCCCAAAGAGGATTCCCTTTCAGCCGAGGACATCAAACTGGGCTCGAGACTTGCCTGCCTTGAGATGATAAAGTCCGGAACCGTCTTCTTCTCCGACATGTACTTCGACATCGAAGGCACCATCGAAGTTGTGGAACAGATGGGAATGAGGGCGTCCATAGGCGTAACCTTCATGGACTATCACCCGAAAGGCGTCAGGGATGCGAAGAAAAGCCTCATACGCAACTGGAAGGATATCGACGGCGGCAGAATCACCCTCAGCGCCGCGCCACACGCCATCTACACCGTCAACGGAGACAACTACAGGATGGCGGCGGAGAGCGCCCGCGAGAACGGCCTGAAGATAATCA
>JAKSJY010000017.1 GCA_024402025.1 Bacteroidales bacterium | reverse complement strand
TCCGATTCGGAATAGATACCGTGAAGATAGCAGTCCGAGATGGAGCTGACTATCGTATTCTGCACATACGAAAACTCCCCAAGTTCAAGTTGCTCCGCCAGGAGGATGTTTCCGGATGACACTCCGTCGACCTCCTTGAAATACGGGATTGCACCGGTCTGAATGTCCCGGAGTTCTTCGTCGATCTGCTGCTGGGTTTTCAGTATGGGAAAATCATACTGCGAGACAAGCGTCTCGTATGACCACGGCGTACCCCTCCTGTAATCATAGCCCCACTTTGCAGTACGCGGTTCGAGGTAGATGATTACCCCGAACACAACGAGAAGAGGCAGTATTACTTTTACCGAAAACTTCATCAGTCAGGTCAGGCGTCGATATTGGCGTAATGTGCGTTTTCTTCTATGAACTGGCGGCGTGGCGGTACGTCATCTCCCATAAGCATCGAGAACGTACGCTCGGCCTGAGCGGCATTCTCAATCGTAATCTGGCGCAGACGCCTGCAGGAAGGATCCATAGTAGTACTCCAGAGCTGCTCCTTGGACATTTCTCCAAGACCTTTGTACCTCTGGACCGTATATCCCTTGTCAGTTCCCTTTCCGAATCTGAGGGCGGCTTCCTCCCTCTGCTCTTCAGTCCAGCAGTAAACCTCTTCCTTGCCTTTCTTCACGAGGTAAAGCGGAGGTGTTGCAAGATAGACATATCCGTTCTTGATAAGGTCGAACATGTATCTGAAGAAGAACGTGAGGATAAGGCACGCGATATGCGAACCGTCCACATCGGCATCGGTCATGATTATTACCTTGTGGTAGCGGAGGCGGCTGAGATCCATATGCTTCTCTCCCGTTTCATCCTCCTGGGCGACGGATACTCCCAACGCAGTGTATATGTTCTGGATTTCCTGGCTGTCGAAAGCACGGTCGACGACGGCTTTCTCCACATTGAGAATCTTTCCTCTCAACGGAAGGATAGCCTGGGTCATCCTGTCCCTTCCCTGCTTTGCCGTTCCGCCTGCGGAATCTCCCTCCACGAGGAACAGCTCGCACTTCTCGGCATCCTTTTCGGAGCAGTCGGCAAGCTTTCCTGGCATTCCGGCGCCTCCCATAGGCGACTTGCGCTGAACCATCTCACGCGCCTTGCGTGCAGCGTTGCGTGCGGTGGCGGCAAGGACTATCTTCTCTATGATGGTCTTGGCCAGTTTGGGATTCTCCTCAAGGAATATGTCCATCGCACCGGCAGTGGCCTGCGACACGGCGGAGGTGACTTCAGTGTTTCCGAGCTTGGTCTTGGTCTGGCCTTCGAACTGAGGTTCGGCAACCTTGACGGAAATCACTGCGGTAAGACCTTCGCGGAAATCCTCGGGAGCAAGGTCACCCTTGTACTTCTCAAGGAGCTTGTTCTTTTCAGCATACTGCTTCAGGGAGCGGGAAAGGCCCATCTTGAAACCCTGCAGGTGGGTACCTCCTTCTATCGTGTTGATGTTGTTGACATAAGAGTATATCTTCTCGCTGTAGCCTGTATTGTATTGAAGGGCTATGTCAATGGGGATCACCTTGTCAGACGATACGCAGATGGGGTCAGGGATAAGCGTTTCCGCGCCGGCGTCAAGATATTCGATGAACTGCTTGAGACCCTCCTCGGAGAAGAACTTCTCGCTGCGGAAAACCTGTCTTCCGGTAGGCTTGGAATTGCCGTTCTCGTCGATGGCATATTCGTCTATCAGCTCACGTTCGTCGGTAAGGGCGATATGGATTCCCTTGTTAAGATATGAGAGCTCGCGAAGACGTGCGGCGAGGGTATCGAACTTATAGACGATGGTCTGGGTGAAGATGGTAGCGTCAGGGTGGAAGGTGATGGTGGTACCCGTATCGCTGCAGGTTCCCGTAACATTCACACTGGAAGTGGGTTTTCCCTTGGAATATGTCTGCTTGAAAATGCTTCCTTCGCGATGGACCTCAGCCTCGAGGAAATCGGAAAGGGCATTCACGCAGGACACGCCGACACCATGCAATCCTCCTGACACCTTGTAGCTGTCCTTGCTGAACTTGCCACCGGCGTGAAGCACGGTAAGCACGACCTCAAGGGCGGAACGGTGCTCCTTCTCGTGCATTCCGGTAGGGATGCCGCGTCCGTTCTCCTTGACCCGTATGGAATTGTCCTTGAGTATGGTCACATCAACCGTATCGCAGTATCCGGCCATGGCCTCATCGATACAGTTGTCTACAACCTCGTACACAAGGTGATGAAGTCCACGTTCGGATATGTCTCCGATATACATGGAAGGCCTCTTTCTTACGGCCTCCAATCCTTCAAGCACCTGAATACTGTTCGCGGAATACTGTTCTTCCGCCTGCTTCATTTCTTCGTTGTCTACCATCGTAAAAAATAAGTCTGTAAAACTTACAAATATACAAATAAATTACCTTAAATCCATACGAATTCCCGCCGTGACACAAACGCCCCTGCGCGCTATGCAAGGAATGATTTCAATTCTCTGCGCAAGAAGATTCGAGCCTTTTATCCAGACTGAGAGAAGACCGGAAACCTTGAATTCCGCGTGAACCCCCAGATCCACCCAGGCAGGCATAGTGAGGTCGGAATAGAACCTGGCCGTCGAAAAATCGGCGCACACCCCGGCAAAGAGCCTGTGTTTCCACACATAATCAGCCGAGACTCCCCCGGTGAAAGCGGGTTCGGTGAATGCAACAGAGCGCCCCACGGAAGAGTTGGTGTAGCAAACGTTCCCGTCGAATCTGAAATTCTTCAAATCAAGGATGACCCTGCCTAACGCAGAAAGAACGGAGTAATCCCCGAAAATCATTTCGGGGGCAAACCCGTCGGAAACGTAAAGCGCTCCGGATGAAATCTTCTTCCAGGACACATTTGCGTCCAGCTGCAGCCTAGAGAATGCGCAGCCGCCGACCCCTGCATATAGATTGATTTTCTCGTTCGAGAAGGCAGGCATCGCACCCTTTACATAGAGAGGGTTGAAATGGTGGTCCGCCGTCTTGAAATCACAATATGAATTCACCTTGGGCGCACCGGTGATGCCGGCATATATCCCAAGTTTGTTGTCGAGCAAAGGGAGATGGGCCTTGATGTCGGGATACACATAAAGCATATCGAGATATGCAAGTCCGATTCCGGTGCTCATCTTGATCTTCCAAAGATCGAACGTCACCCTCGGAACCACCTGGAAATGATAGGTGGTATTCCCTGTCATTGCCGAGAGATCGGTGAATCCGGCATTGAAATCCATGAAGAGATGGACCGGGAGTCCCGTGGACGGAGAGAGCGTTCCGAACATCTGGAACCTGTTTTCCCGCAGGCCCGTACCCGACATTTCGGATGAGAAATCGTACTTGAAATTCAAGTCGTATGACATGAATTCCTCGGCCCAATGTTTGGAAATAAGCCTAAGGGACGCGCTTGCGGTATGCTCAACCCCATCAATGAGGGCATCAGATTCCGAAAGCAGCCTGTATGAGGCATCCAGGCTCAGTTTCGTATGCTTCATATCGACTCCAAGGGTTATGCCGGCGGTTTCACTCAAATCCCTTCCTTTCCCGAAGCCGAAATACTCTCCGACATATCCGTTGAAATCCTGATAGAGGTTGAGAGTCATACCTTTCTTGAGTTTCGGTGTCCAGACAGCCTGGAGCACAGGACTGAAGGTATACCCCGCTCCGGCATTCAGATAGAATCCGGAAGGGGTGGTCTTTGCGACATCGGGGACAATCCTGACGTTGTAGGGATTGAACTGATATGCGCCCTTGTACGGATTCTCGAAAACGGCATAATCGAACGAAGTCGCGAACACTGACATCGAATCCGGAAGCTCCAGGTCGACCCCCTTCTTGTCGAAATCCAGGACCCTGGTCTGAAAATCGTTTGTAACTTCCACACTCGGGTTGAGGGTCTGCGCAAAAACACCGAGCGGCAGAACCATAAGGAGAGCGGATATGGATATTGTCCTTTTCATTATTCCAATTCTGAGAGTTTTTGATTAACGATATCCAGTATGTCGTCATCCTGCGACGACGGAGCATACTCACTCTTGATGCTGTTGAAAGTCACACGGGCCTGAGGAATATTTTCTCTCGCGACAAACGTGTCGCCGAGGAGGATATAGGCCCGGGCAAGCCAGTATGTCTGGTCCCCGCACCTGGAAGCGAAGTCATAAACTCCCGATTCGACGGAGTCGAACTGTCCGAGATCGAATCTGGACTGGAGTATCATGAAGCAGGCTTCGGCGCCATAGGAGGTGGAAGCCGAAGCAGAGAGGTCGGTGAAGATTTCAAAAGCCTCGGTGCGTCTGGAGGTGTTAAGGAACGACCTTGCCTGGACATACTTTGCCTCAAGACGGACATCCTCGGGGAACTCTCCGCCCGAAACGGCCGATGCAAATTCGATTGCCTGATTGTAATACTTGCACCTGAACGCGGACCTCATCGCACCCAACTGCGCAGTCTCGGAATTGGCAGGCAGTCTCGCCGAATCGCACAGCATCGCATAGGCGTCAAAGGCCTCCTTGTATCTTTCAAGTCCATAGCATACAGTGGCGATGCCGAGCATTGACAATTCCGAGAACGGACCGTTGGCATCGATTTCAAGACTTGCCCTGTATTCCCTTATACATGCTTCCTTCCGTCCGAGATTCTTGTATGATTCACCAAGGTAGAAATGGACGGAAGCCGCATTGTTTCCGGACGGACAATTGTCGAAATACATATTCAGCAGTGTAACGGCTTTGGCGTAGTCACCTGAAAGGAACACCTGCTGGGCAGTGTTGAAATATAGTTCATCCCTATCCTCGGCAGACTGGGTGTCCCCCATTCCGACAGAATCGAGATATGCGAGGAAAGTTTCAGGATGGCCGTTCTGACCGTATATGGATTTCAATGCCTGCAAGGCATCGTCGCAATACGTACTTCCGGGCATCAGTGCAACGACGGACTTGTACTCTTCGATGGCCAGGTCCGACTTTCCGGTATTGCGCATCACAACACCAAGACCCATATGGGAAAGGACTTTGGAAGCATTGTCCACGGAATTCTCTCCAAGAATTGTAAAAGCCTTCTCCGCTTCGGCGTATTTTCCGGAACGTATATAGGCCAGGCCGAGTGAATTCATACACTCGGTGTAATACGGCACACCGGGTTGCATCGAAAGCACCGGTTCAAGAGCGGAGATGCAGCCCTCGTTGTTCCTGAGCAGTTCATAAGCCACCGATTGGAAATAATAGGCATACAGATGCTCGGGATACTCGTTCAGCACCCGTTTGTAGGAAATTGCGCATTCATTGTACATTCCCCGTTCGAAATCGCAGTCGGCGCGTCTGATAAGCGCATCCTCGCGGACCAGGGAATCGGAAGATGCCAGATAAATGTCGAACCACTTCGCCGCATCCCCGAATTCCTTGAGCCTGAAATGACAGAAGGCAATATTGTACGGGAGAAGAACGGAAGTGGCATCCTTGACGGCCGAGGAAGTGTTGTAAAGATCCTTGTAGACCTTGAGGGACTCGTTCCATGACTCGACCCTGTAATACGTATCCGCAAGCCAATATCTGCTCAACCTTGCAACAGGGTCATTCTTCGGAAGGAAATGAGGCACGCAACGAAGGTACTTGATCGCTTCCTTGTACGAACCTGCGGACAGAAGCTGGTGCGAGCGCAGAAAGCTGGCCTTCGTGTAGTTCAGCTGGTCCGTTTCGGAAATCTCGTCTATCTCGTCATAGTATTCCACCGCTTCGGAGTAATTCCGGCTTCTCAGTGCACACAAGGCGAGATATCTGTAGAGTTCCTCCCCCTTTTTCGACACGGAATAAGTGTCGCTGTAGTTTTTAAGGGGCTCGATGTCATTGTTTATCTCGAAGGAAAGCTTGGCATAGTTGAAGAAAGCGTCCTCCGTGATGGCAGGATTGAAATTGATTGTCATCGCCTCCTTGAAAGCGTCAAGAGCATTGACCTTGTTCTTCGTCTGGAGATAGGAGTTGCCAAGTTGGTACATCGCAATCTGGCCGAGGGAATCGAAAGGATTCTCCATCCTGTTGAAGTTCTCGATGGCCCCATTGTAATCCCCGACCGCATAAAGCACGGAGGCTTTGTGGAATATATCCTCGTATGTCTGGTTTTCCGTCGTATCCTCAAGCTCCAAAAACTCCCTTGCCTTCGCCGAATTTCCTTCGACCAGGTATGCCTCCGAGAGTATTCTGGAAAGATACTGCTGACGCTCCGTACCCTGGGAGGGGAAAATTCTCTCTCCGTTTTCTATCACGTACGGATAATCCTTTTTCATGAACCTGCAGTCCACCAGATAGAATGAACTCAGATTCTCGAAACGTTCATCCTTCACTGTAAGGCTGAACCATTTCTCCGCCTGTTCGAAATCCGAACCGGCATAGCTGATAGATCCGAGCACGAAACGGGCCGGGCCGGTGTACCGGGAGTAAGGAGCTTCACATACTTCCTGAAAATACGGAATGCAGGCTTCATCATCACCACAGGCATATTTGCAGTAACCCATCTTGAAGGACAGTTCGATCCGCTCACGGCTGCGTATCCGCGACCGGTCAACCTTGGAGAATTCCTCGAACGCCCTTTCATAATCAGACGCATCGAAAAGATTCAGGCCGTAAAGATGATGGATGGATGAATGAAGAATCGTCCTCGGGCGAAAGAGATCCACCTCATTGACCAGTTCGGGGCAGGTCGGAAGATCGAGTCTGATGGCGCACAGGACAGCATAGTCGTGGCAGAGGGGGTCGTCAGACTGATTGAACAGGGACATTGCCCTTTCGTACATCCCGTGTCTGTAAAGATTCAAAGCATCACGATATGCGGTTTTGTCGGATTTGGCAAAAGCCGGCATGCTCAGAGCAATGCACAGCAATGCAGAAACTATTTTTTGCAATGTTTTCACTCGAATATCCTTAATCACGCGAATTTAACGAATTTACGCAATATTTCTATGAAAAAATTGAGTTATATTTGCGGAAAACAGGAAATAAATGCAGCAGGAATCCACTCCCGTAATCTCATTTGAAGACGCAGACATATTCGGAGGCGAAAACGTAGTCCTCTATGGCCTGAATATGGATATCTATCCCGGCGATTTCGCCTATGTCATCGGCAAGGTAGGCACAGGAAAGACCTCTATCCTCCGCACAGTCATAGCGGAATTGAAACCCGCAAAAGGAAGCTGCAAGGTCTGCGGATATGACATCAACGCCATCAAGAGAAAGGAGATTCCCGCTCTCAGGCGCCGCATCGGCGTGATATTCCAGGATTTCCAGCTGCTCTCCGACAGAAACGTCCACGACAATCTAGCCTTCGTACTAGGCTCCACCGGATGGAATGACCCGCTCAAAATCGACAAACGCATAAGCGAGGTGCTGGAAAATGTCGGGATGTCAACCAAGGAGCACCGTTTCCCGCACCAGCTTTCAGGAGGCGAGCAGCAGAGGATAGCAATCGCCCGCGCCATACTGAACGAACCTGAGCTCATCCTGGCCGACGAACCCACGGGCAATCTTGACGAAGAGACAGCCAACAGCATAATGGAGCTGCTTCGCGGGATAAATGCGAAGGGCACTGCGGTAGTGATGGTCACTCACAACACGTCGATCATTGACAGATACCCCGGAAGAGTGTTTGAGTGCAAGGATGAAACCTGCAGCGAATGACACGGGCCCAGCGATACGGACAGATAATCCGGTATTTCAGGGAAAACGTCCCAATAGCGGAATCCGAACTCGACTTCACTTCGGCTTTCGAACTGTTGTGCGCGGTCATTCTTTCGGCCCAATGCACGGACAGACGCGTCAATCTGATAACTCCTGAACTTTTCAAAGCCTTCCCAACCCCCGAGAGTCTCGCATCTGCTCCCGTGCAGAAGGTATACGACATAATCAAGTCCGTATCATATCCCAACGCCAAAGCGGAGCATCTCGTCGGGATGGCAAGGAAACTCGTAAGCGATTTCGGAGGAGAAGTTCCGTCTGACATAGACGCGCTGATGTCAATGCCGGGAGTGGGCAGGAAAACGGCAAACGTAGTGGCATCCATCATCTACAACAAGCCGGTCATTGCCGTCGACACCCACGTTTTCAGAGTCTCCCACAGGCTAGGGCTTTCCAAAGGAAAAACGCCCGAGGCCGTGGAAAAGGACCTCGAGCGTCATATTCCGCCTGAACTCAGGCCGGTCGCCCATCATTGGCTAATACTCCACGGACGCTACATCTGCACGGCACGCAGCCCCAAATGCGCAGAATGTCCCATCCGGGAATGGTGTGAGACCTACTTGACCAATTGAGCCTTCAGCGCATCGATCTTCGCATCGGCATCCTCCCCCTTCGCTCCGAAATAGAACTTGATCTTAGGCTCGGTGCCGGAAGGTCTTACGGAAACCACATCGCCATCCTGGTCGAAGAACTGAAGGACATTCGATTTCGGCTGACCCGTCTTTTCCGGTTCCAGATAATCCACGACCCTGGTCACCTTGCTTCCGCAAAGTTCCTTCGGAGGGCAGGAGCGGAAATCCGACATGATCTGCTGGATTTCCTCGGCTCCGGTCTTGCCTTTGCGCACAAGACTTACAAGACCTTCCTTCCTGTATCCGTACTCCTTGTAGATTTTCTGCATCAGCTGATAAAGGGTAAGACCCTGATCCGCCGCCCATGCAGCGGTTTCCGCAACTATCGAGCAGGCGATCTGCGCATCCTTGTCGCGGACGAACTCGCCAACGTTGAATCCGTAACTCTCCTCGCCTCCGCAGATGAACTCACCGCCCTCGGCTTCCTTGCGTTTCACCACCTCGGCGATATACTTGAAGCCCGTAAGCACATTATATACGGGAACACCGAAACTCTCTGCGATTTCCCTGATGAGTTCGGTCGTAACTATGGTCTTCACCACATATTTGCCATCCTTGAGCCTGCCATCCTCCTTCCATCTTGAAAGGATGTAATAGGTCATCATCGACGCGGTCTGATTGCCGTTGAAAAGAACCATCTTCCCGTCATTGTCCCTGACTGCGATACCCATTCTGTCCGCATCCGGATCGGTGGCGAGCACAATGTCGGCACCCACTTCATCCGCACGCTCCAGAGCCATCTTCAGAGCGGACGA
Organism: Bacteroidales bacterium; assembly: GCA_024402025.1. Classification (GTDB taxonomy): domain Bacteria; phylum Bacteroidota; class Bacteroidia; order Bacteroidales; family UBA932; genus Cryptobacteroides. The sequence continues at coordinate 14,693 of JAKSJY010000017.1, read as the reverse complement.
CTCTTCCGGGTTCGGGGAGACCACCGTAGGGAAATTGCCGTCGTTCACGTCCTGCTCCGGAACATGGAACACGTTCTCGAAGCCCAGACGCTTAAGGCACTCGGGCACAAGTCGGACTCCGCATCCGTGGAGAGGGGTGTAAACGAACTTGATGTCGCTGTGGCGCTTGCACGCTTCAAGGCTGAGTGTGAGGGAAAGAATATCCCTGAGGTAGCATTCATCCTCGGCCTGTCCCATAACGGTCAGTTTTCCGGCATTCTCTCCCGGAGTGAACCTGACCATCGACGGACTGGAGATTTTAGCCACCTGTGCGACTATGTCCTTGTCCACCGGAGAAGTGATCTGTCCGCCGTCGCTCCAAAACACCTTGTATCCGTTGTATTCCTTGGGATTGTGGGAAGCCGTGACCATCACGCCGGCAGTAGCGTGTTTCAGTCTGATGGAATAGCTGAGTTCCGGAGTAGGCCTGATGCCATCGAAAAGGAAAACGTCGATTCCGTTCGCTCTTAGCACGTCGGCGGTGATTTCCGCGAATTCGCGGCTATGATTTCTGGAATCATACGAAATGCACACGCTCTTGGGCCCCTTTACGTTTGCAATGATATAATCGGCAAGGCCCTGGGTAGCCATTCCTACAGTATATCTGTTCATCCTGTTCGTCCCGGCTCCCATAATTCCTCTAAGTCCTCCGGTGCCGAACTCGAGATTGCGATAGAACGCGTCCTCAAGTGCCTGTGCAGGCCCGTCGATCAAGGCCTGGACCTCCGCCCTGGTTTCAGGGTCGAATTCGCTGGAAAGCCAGCTTTTAGCAATAGAAAGAAAATCCGCCATATTTCAGTTTGTTTTTGGTTTCAGATGTGACTCCCAGAAAATTTGATTCGCCGTGTTGTCGTGCGCGTTCTGGGCTCCGCGATATCCGTGCATTCCGTTGGGATATATCATCAGTTCGAACTGTTTCCCCTCCTGCTGGAGAGCGGAAACAAGTTCCAGAGTGTTCTGGAAATGCACATTGTCATCCCCGGTTCCATGAGTGAGCTTGAGATAACTTTTAGAAGGATCGTAAAACTTCACGTAGTTCAGCACACAGGCTTTCTCATAGCCTTCCACGTTCAGGTATGGGGGCAGCATGTATCTCTCCGTATAGTGCGAGTCATATAGATGCCAGTCATATACTCCGCCTCCCGCAATGCCGCAGCAGAAATGTTCAGGATGCGTCATCACAAGCATCGCGGCATTGGTCCCTCCGAACGAGAAACCTTCGACTCCAATGGCACCGACGTAAGGCAGGGACTCGAGATATTCCGCCCACTTCACGAAATCGTACACCGGGACCGTAACGAAATCCCTGAAGGAAAGATCCGTTCCGCTGCGCCCGTTGTGGCCCGATACGCGCGAATCCACCGTAACGTAGATATATCCGTTCTCGTAGAACCACCTAAGGTACGGACTTGCCGTTCTCCACTCGTCCCTGACGTATGAAGTCCCGGGCCCGCCATAGATTTCCATCACGACCGGATACTTCCTGCCGGCATCGAAATTCTCCGGATACATGATGGAACCCGGAACTTTCAAGCCGTCGATATCGATGTAAAGTATTTCCCTGTGCGGGGTTTTGCCTATATCGAAATTCTGCGGAGCGGATGTGCTGTCGATACGGTATCGCGGCGCAGAAGACATAGAGGCGCTGCAGTAGAGTACAGGTGTGGATGAGTTCGAATATTCGGCCGAGAACGACCTGAAGTCTTCCGATATCCGTATGTTCTTCGCCGAGTACTGCTGAGGGGTAAGGGACTTGACCTTGCCGGACTTTCCGAGCCTGTAAAGCCCCGTGCGGACGTCGCTCTCACGCCGGGCTTCGAAATAAACATCCCCTTTCCCCGCATCCAGGGCAAGAAGCCTCATCATCGTATTGCAACCGTCAGTAAGTTTCCTGAACACTTTTCCGTCATACGAAAGATAGTATATCTGGTACCATCCGTCCTCGAAGTCACGGGCCATGTACAACCCCTTGCTGTCGAAAAGCATTCCGCTCATCCAGTCTATCCAGGTTGGATATTCCTCGTGATAGACCTTCTTCAGGGAGCCGTCCCCAACCGAAACGGAATGGAGGTCAAGCTGATTCTGCGCACGGGGCATGCTCTGAACGAAAAGTTCCGAAGAATCCACGCCCCAGAAGGGAGTGCCGAAATACCTTTCCTCTCCGGAATCGAAGCAGGCCCAGGTGGTTTTTCCGGATTCAAGGTCGAAAATGCCTATCCTTACCTCAGGATTCCTGTCCCCCGCCTTGGGATATCTTGTCTCGAGCAAGTTTCCGTCATATCCGGATATCCGGTATATAGGGAAAAGCGGGACATCGGTGTTGTCGAATCTGTAAAACGCTATCTTCTTCGAGTCGGGACTCCACCAGAACGCCCTGTAATTGCTTGAACGTCCGAAGATTTCCTCATAATAGACCCAGGATGCATAGCCGTTCAGGATCAGTCCGCTGCCGTCATCCGTACACCTCACGCACCGGGAGCCGTCCAATGAGCGGACGTACAGGTCATTTCCCGAAGTGTAGGCTGTCCACTTCCCGTCCGGACTCTTCACGGGATTGACAAAATCGTCCCCGGCGCGGGAGACAGGCATCATCAAAGTCAGAAGCAGCAGGATATGGAATAATTTTCTCATACGAAAAACGAATCAGGAAAATTGACGAAATAGACCTTGTCGGTCGCTCTGGTCAGCGCAGTATACATCCACCTTATGTCATCCGAAGTGATTTCATCCTTCCAGAAAGGAAAATCGATGAACACACAGCGCCACTGACCTCCCTGCGACTTGTGGCAGGTGACGGCCTGGGCATATTTTATCTGAAGTGCATTGTAGTATTTGTCCTCCCTTACGGCCTCGTAGCGTTTCCTCTTTCCCTTGATATGGGAGTAATCTTCCGAAACTCCCTGATAGAGAGCGTTCTGCTGCTCATAGGTCAAGGATGCCGATTCCGACTCAAGGGTATCGAGGCATATCTTGGCATTCACCGTTTCATCATCATAGTCCGGGAAACTGATGACCGCATCGGCAAAATGCAGGCCGTACCTGTCCTCGAAACCGCTCACCCTTACAAGTTCGGCGATATCCCCGTTTGCCATATACCCCATTCGGGAATCCTCCTTCAGAAACTGATAGCAATTCTTGACTATCATCAGTTTGTCCGAACGCAGAAGCCTGTCTTCCTTGAACTGGACCATCGACCTGATGCCCAGATTATACCTGATAGCCCGCTTGTTCGAACGGCACAACACTATGGTTTCATCCTCGCCGTATTGCGAATAGGCATCAGTAAGTTTCTCGACCAAAGAAGAGCCGTCAACTCTCTCAACATCATCGAAACCATCGAGTTTGAACTTCAATGCCACGCAATCCGGATTGCTGCGAAGCATGGTGGCATTCTGCAATATCCCCGAGCCCTCGGCCTGCCTCACCACCGTGGTAAGCGAGCAGAAGGACACACCGCCAAACTCCTCCATGAAGTCTTTCGACAGTGCAGGGCTCTCATCCATTCCCACGGGAGGCAGCTGGGCGGAATCCCCTACCAGTATAAGTTTGCAGTCCTGACCGGAACGCACGAAAGCGACGAGGTCCCCGAGCAGGTTGCCCGACCCGAAAAGGGAACTTCCCTGCTGCAACGGCGCGTCGATGCCTATGAGGGATGCCTCATCAACGACAAGCAGGGCGTCCTTCAACTTGTTGGGAAGCAGCGAGAACTGTCCATAGCCGTCAGCACCGACGCTCTGCTGGCGATAGATCTTCTTGTGTATGGTATATGCGGGTCTGTTTGCAAAATGGGAGAATACCTTTGCCGCGCGTCCGGTGGGAGCCATCAGTTCGCAGCGGACCTTCAGTCCCGTCAGGGCATTGATGATCGAAGCCAGGGCCGACGTCTTTCCGGTACCGGCATATCCGTTGACGACAAGTATGTCCCCTTCATCCGAAGTGACGAAACCGGCGACGGTCTTGAAAAGAGCGTCCTGGCAATCAGTAGGCTCGAATGAGAACTGCTCCAGAAATTTGGAATATAGTGATTCTTCCCTTGTCATCAGTTTTTCCCGGAATCAAAGAGCATAGCCAGCACGGCAAACACAGGGAATATCTCGACACGTCCCAGGAACATATCGAAGGAGAACAGAAGTTTTGCACCGGCACTGATGGAGTTGAAATTACCCATATTCCCTATCTCCGCTATCGCGGGGCCGACGTTTCCGAGAGAAGTGATGGAACCGGCAAAAGCGCTGTGGGGGTTGACTCCGAGCCCAAGGGCGGCAAGGACGGAAAATGCAAGAAGAACGCAGTATATGCAGATATAAAGCAATTGAGGTGACAGGCTCTCGTCCTTGAGAAGTTTCTGGCCCATCTTGACCTCGTTGACAGAGGAAGGATGCACAATCCTTTCAAGCTGACGGAACAAGGACTTGAAAAGCACAAGTATGCGGTCCGCCTTGACACCGCCGGTGGTGGATCCGGCGCATCCGCACATGAAAGCCATGAAGATGATGAGAAGATTCGTGCTTAACGGCCATCCCGAATTGTCCGCAATGGCAAAGCCTGTGGTAGAAGCGGCACTGATGGTCTGGAAAGCTCCGGTCCATAAAGCCTTGGGGAAAGTGTCGATCACCCCGTTCACTTTCAGGGACAACGCTGACAGGACCGAGAACAAAGAGAGTGAAGCCACATAGAACTTGAGGACGGGATTGTTGAGCGGTTTGAGGCTGAAGTGTATGATGGACAGGAAAATAAGTCCGAAATGGATGGACGCGACAAACATGAACAGCATTGTCAGACCCTCGATGAGGGGAGAACCGAATGCAGCGATGGAAAGGTTCTTCGTGCTGAAGCCTCCCGTCGCGCAGACGCTGAAAGCGTGGCAGATGGCATCCAGAGGCGACATGCCTGCAAGCAAGTAGCTGACGAAGGCGATGGCGCAGATGCCGATATAGACGCCCGAGAAGATATAGACCGTCTTGTTGGAACTGGACGAATACCCGGACTTGGAAAGGGACGAAAGTTCCAGGTTTGTCAACCTGAAACGGACGGGACTTGCCGAAGGTATTATCAGCAGAAGGAATACCACTACACCCAAACCCCCGATGAAGTGGGTTGAACTCCTCCAGAAAAGCAGGCTTGGAGGAAGGGCTTCCACATTTTCCAGAATTGTCGCGCCCGTGGTCGTGAAGCCGGACACACTTTCGAACCAGGCGTTCTGAAGACTGAACGGTCCTCCCCACAAGGCATAGGGCAACATTCCGAAGATAAAGGAGAGCAGCCAGGAAAGCACGATTACGGTATATCCTTCCTTGAGGGAAATCGATGAGCCGCTGCGGATGAAGATGAACGGGAATACACCGACGATGAAAGTGATCAGAAAACTGACAAGCAATGCCGTAAGCGCACTGTCCCCGCCATTGAGCAGGGAGACTCCAACGCTCATCAGCATGAAGAGCGCACTTACAAGAAGCGCATATCCGACGTTTCTACTGATTGTCTTTACGTTCATTGTCGTGTTTCAGCTGTATGATTCTGCGTTTAAGCTGCATGTTTTCATCCACAACGGCAGCAATGCCGTCATTCAGGGCGCTCATCTGGTCTTCTCCGTCGAACTTGCAGGAATACTGGCGGCCGAAGGTACTGTACCCCTCCAGGGACTTCTGCATGGAATAGACAGGACGGACATAATCGGACACTATGAAGAAGAGCAGGAGAATTGCAAGTACTATACTCATCCCGATTGCTACGATTCCGGGAATTATGCTTCTGTAGAAGCCGCTGTCGAACTCCACGGAATTCCTTGTAAGGTCCTCGTGGACAGCCTGTTCCAATTCGCTGATATCGGTGCGAAGGTCAAAATAGTAAGGCTCGAGCCTTTCGAAGAACCACGCTCTTGAATCGATGAATGGAGACTTGATGACTTCCGGCAGTTCGAGTGAAACCTCGAAGAATTCCTCGAAGGAATTCCGGATGGACTCGGTCATTGCAAGAAACTCTCCCGAATTGATTGATGAACGGAGGGAATCGCAAGTCGCAAGGAAAGCGTCGGCATCGAAATCAGGCTGCTGGTCAAGTTCCTCGATTCCTATAACCATCAGAATCTCCTGATTGTACCTGTGCGTCGCATCACCTATGTTCATCAATTCGTTGATGCAGTCAATATCCTTTGCAATCAGGTCGGAGACATAAGAATCCATCTTGCGATACTCCAGAACGGAAATAAGGCACGAAATGATAAGCAGGGCTATCACCGAGCAGAAACCCAGTACGAGCTTGGATTTCATTCCCGGACCAGTTATGTTTTTCTTGTTTTTTGTCTTAGCGAATGCCATTTATTAAAAAATTTCAAAAAATTTTTAAACAACCCTCAAATATACGAAATAAATTTCTCATATTTGCAGAAACGCAATCAACGAAAATGAATCCTATCTTCAATCCTGAATCTGACTCGAAGAACGTGAATCTCAAAAGAGAGATTATCCGTCTCTGCATCAAACACGGCAGTTACAGTATCGCCGAATTCAGCCGCGAACTTGGAGCGAGTGTTCCCACCATCACAAAGATAGTCGGAGAGATGATTGCCGAGGGCCTTATTCAGGACGAAGGAAAGGTGGACACCAAAGGAGGCCGCCGTCCGAACACCTACGGTTTGAACCCTTCCGCGGGATACTATATAGGCGTGAGCATAGAACGCAAGCACATTCAGATGTCCATCTGCGACTTCAAGGGTCAGCTCAAGCACTATATCCAGGATATAGAATTCGTCCTCGAAGCCAGCGCCGATTCATTCAAGAGCATCTGCGCTATGATAAAGCAGCAGGTGGCAAACGCGGGCCTGGAATGGAGCAAGGTACTCGGAGCCGGCATCAGCCTTTCCGGAAGGGTAAATCCCGAAAAAGGCTACAGCCTTACGTATTTCGTTTCCGACGGGCTTCCACTGAATGACCTTTTCGAGCAGCAGCTCGGTATCCCGATCCACATCGAGAACGACTCCAGGGCGATGGCCTACGGAGAATACATCACTCTAGGCGAACAGGCGGACAAGAATATGATATTCATCAATCTGTCCTGGGGACTCGGAATGGGCATCATTATGGACGGCAATCTATATTACGGGAAATCAGGTTTCTCCGGTGAGATCGGCCACTTCCCCGTCCTTAACAACGACATCATCTGCCGTTGCGGAAAGGTCGGTTGCCTGGAGACCGGAGCATCCGGTTCGGCGCTGCACCGAATGATTGTCCAGAAACTCGACGAAGGGAGGACATCATCCCTTTCGGCGGCGTATGAGGAAAAGGGCGACCTTCACCTCAGTGAAATACTCAAAGCCGTGGAGGAAGAGGACGTACTCGCCATCGAGGGCATCGAGGCCGTGGGCTCAACCCTCGGACAAGGCCTTGCCGGAGTCATCAACATCTTCAACCCAGGTCTGGTAGTCATCGGAGGCAGGCTCATCGTCGGAAAGGACTACCTTATGCTCCCCATCAAGACGGCAGTAAACAAGTATTCGCTGTCCAAGGTAAGTTCGGACACCAAGTTCAGATTCTCCTCATTAGGCAGAAAGGCAGCCTCTGTAGGAGACTGCCTTCTGAGCCGGGCCAAAAATCTGGGGCTTTAGTTATTCCGGTTTGTAGGAATCCTTCAGAGCAACGGTCTTGTTGAATACCGGATGCTCGAGAGTGCTGTCGGAGTCCTTCACGTAATATCCGACCCTTTCGAACTGAACGGCGATTCCGCTGTTGTCCTCAAGCATTGCAGGTTCGCACCAGCCCTTTTCCACCACAAGACTCTGAGGATTCAGGAAATCCTTGTAGTCCTTGTCCTCGGGAACCTGTGACATATCGGCAAGTGTGAAAAGACGGTCATACTGACGGAGTTCGATTTCCTTTGCGTAGCGGGTGCTTACCCAATGGATAGTACCCTTGACGGAACGCCATTCCCCATTTCCCGGACGGGTACTCGGGTCGTAGGTACACTTGAGTTCCACGACCTTTCCGTCAGAGTCCTTTACGATTTCGTTGCACTTGACGATATATGTGTATTTCAGACGCACTTCTCCGTCAGGCTTGAGCCTGAAGAACTTGTTAGGTGCATCCTCCATAAAATCAGCCCTGTCTATGAGAAGTTCTCCTGTGAAAGGAACCTTTCTCTTCGCGCCTTCGGGATCCGAAGGGTTGAGCGGACAGTCAAACCACTCCGTGACCCCCGCCGGCCAGTTGGTGACGGTAAGTTTGATGGGATCGTCGGAAACTACCATATACCTGTTGGAACGCTCATTGAGGTCTTGGCGCACACACCACTCCAGCAGCTGAATGTCCATCAGCTGGTCGTGCTTGGTCACGCCTATCTTGTCGCAGAACATTTTGAGGGCTTCAGCCGTATAGCCGCGGCGGCGCACACCGCACAACGTGGGCATTCTCGGATCGTCCCATCCCGACACGAGACCTTTCTGAACAAGCTCGAGAAGCTTTCTCTTGCTCATCAGCGTATAGGTGAGATTGAGACGCGCGAACTCGTACTGGTGGCTCGGATAGATTCCCAGAGTCTGGATGAACCAGTCGTACAGGGGACGGTGGACGTCGAATTCAAGCGTACATATGCTGTGCGTGATGTTCTCGATGGAATCGCATTGGCCGTGGGTGTAATCGTACATAGGATAAATGCACCATTTGTCGCCAGTGCGGTGGTGGTGGGCATGCTTGATGCGGTAGAGGATAGGATCGCGGAACATCATATTGGGATGAGCCATATCTATCTTGGCGCGAAGCACCTTTTCCCCATCAGCATACTTTCCGTCTTTCATCTCGCGCAACAGCCTGAGGTTCTCCTCCACACTGCGGTTTCTCCAAGGACTTTCGATTCCCGGTTTCTCCACGGTTCCGCGTCCTTCGGATATCTGCTCCTGGGTCTGGTCATCCACATAGGCAAGTCCACGCTCGACGAGCATCTCGGCCCAGTCATACAGCTGTTGGAAATAGTCGGAAGCATAGCACTCCTTCTCCCATTGGAAGCCAAGCCACTTGATATCCTCCTTTATCGCATCGACGTACTCGGTATCCTCCTTGGTGGGGTTGGTGTCGTCATACCTCAAGTTGGTCTTTCCTCCGTACTTCTGAGCAAGCCCGAAGTTGATGCACAGACTCTTGGCGTGACCGAGATGAAGATATCCGTTGGGTTCGGGAGGAAATCTGGTAAGTATGCTGCTGCACTTGCCGGACTTGAGGTCGTCCTCGATGATTTCCTCCAGAAAATTAAGTTTTTTTACGGTCTCTTCCATAGAACTATTTTCTCACTTCCCTGTATTCCACGACCTGCGCAGGATATCCGATTTTTGCAAGGGCCTTTCCGAGAGCGAGAGTATCGGTCTTGGCGGCATTGAACTTGACGGTAACCTGCCTTGAATCCACTTCCACGCTGAGATCCTTGACGCCTTTTTCGAAAGCGATGTTTTCATAAATCTTCTTCGAACAGTGGGGGCAATCGATGTCAGGACAGAAAAAAACCACCTGAATCAATGTTGCAAGAACTACAAAAAATAAATTCTTCATATCGTTTGTCATTTTGTTTTCCAAATAGTGAGCCTTATTCCGGCATAAAATTTCGCTCCCATCAACGGGCCCCATACGCAACTTGCGTCAAACCTTGAATCACCGGGATCGGAAGCCATTATGATAGGGTTCTTCTGCGTGAATCCGGTAAGGTTTTCGCCTCCGACGTAGACGTCGAAGCCCTTGAACCTCTTTGTCACCTGAGCATAGAGCAAAGGATATATGGGAGTATAGCCGGTGGAATACATTTCAGACATGAAATCCCACACCTTCTGCGGCCCGTTGAGAGATGCAGTGAAATCGAATATCCACTTGTTGAGATTGGTGGCGTACTGGACGTTGAAAACGGCCTTGTACAGACTTGTCATGGGCTTGATGTCACTCATAGCGTCGAATCTCTTCTGCCGTGCATCGGTGAACCTCCCCGTAAGCGTAAAGGTGAGTCCGCGCACAGGTTCGGTACTGAAATCAGCCTGCAGGTTACCCGTATAGGAATATCCCCCTTCAACGTCACTGAGTTTGTACAGACTGATCGAAGTGGAGGAATTGTCGACAATCAGCTGCTCGGCGAAAGAAGTGTAGAAATAATCAAGGCTGAGATAGGTCTTTCCCGACTTGTCGAAAGGAAGATACCAGGTGGCATTGGCTCCGAAAGTCCAGGAATCCTCTAGCGGATGCTCATCCAGCACTCCTCCCAGATGCTTGGTGGTTGAAAGGATACCGATGTTGTCGATTATCGGGCAACTGTAGCGCAGCCCCCTTCCGGCATTGGCCCTGAGTACTATCTGCTCGATGGGCATATATTTCAATGTCAGTCGCGGGGACATCTTCAAACCCTCTCCGTTGTACCAGTCGGCTCGAAGCCCCACAATCGCAGTGAACACGTCATCCTTTCTGAAAGTGTATTCGCCGAATGCACCGAGTATGTTCATCCTGCTGACGGAGTTCACAGCGGTCAGGCCCGAAAGATTCTCACGGTATGCATCGAAGGTATTGCTGAGTCCAATGGTATAGTGGTGTCTGTCATCGGTATTGTCCTGATAGAGCAGGTTGACGAACGCCGAATTCTGGGACGCGTCATACTCCCTTCCCGAACTCGGGATGAAAGACTTCGACGCATCGTGCATTCCGTAATCCGACTCAAGGTTATGGAAAGTGTAGTCCGCCACGAGGGCAACGCTCCTGGCCTGGTCGTCTCCAATCGGAAGACCGACTTTGACGTAAGCGTTGATGTCCTTGTTCCGGATATCCGCTCTCCACTTGTCCCTGTCAAGTTGTCCGCCGCTTCTGCCGTCAAGTATGCCCCTGACACCGAAACGGACCTGAAGCCCTGAAGGGTCGTAATACAACCATCGGTTCGAAAGTGCGATATTGCGGCTCATCGGGTCATCCAGGAAGCCGTCAGCGTTGTGGTCCATACCTGCGAAATTGGCATCCCCGTGCGCGAGAATCACGGTGCTCCACTTGCCTTCATCGTCAAGTTGCAGGGAACTGGCCGCATTGACATCGCACTTGCTGTCATCCATTACGGAAGCCTGGAGATAGAAAGGTTTTTCGTCCGTAGGCTTTCTGTGCTCCATATTGATCTGCCCGGTCATACTCTCCACTCCGTTGATTACGGAAGTGACGCCCTTCGCAATCTGTATGCTCTCGAGCCACTGCGAAGGAACAAACGTCAAACCCCAGGGAGCCGAAAGTCCGCGCATCACCGGGCGGTTCTCATCGAGCATCTGCGTATATATTCCGCTCTGTCCGAGCAGACGTATCTGTCGGGCGCCCGTAACGGCATCCGAATAGCCGACCGTAACGCTGGCGGAATTTTCGAAACTTTCAGCAAGATTGCAGCAGGCCATTTTGCAAAGACCTGCAGCGGTGATCACTTCGGTACGTATCTCCTTCCCCTTGCTCAGAAAATTGGAAGAGCCGCTCGCCGTAACCACAGTAGCATTCAGCGTATCCTGCCTTTCTCCGTATATCCCTACAGTATCAATCTGCTGCGCACTTAAAGACGCAGCAGCCGAAAAAAACACAGCAAGTGTAAATACCAACCTTCTCACAGTCTACAAATTTACAAAAAAAATTCAAATCCTGGAATCGCAATACACGCACCTTATGACGCCGTCGCCGCTCTTGTGGAAGAGAGGATCGACATTCTCGTGGTTGCATATGCATTTCGGATTGTGGCAGTGGATGGAAGTGTCCTTGAAGTATTCCGGATGCTCCGGCATAGTATGCGCAGGGTCGTCCTTCCACTGGAGAAGATTATAAATCAGGGACATCCTCACGAATTTCCCGTTCTCAACCTGGCGGAAATACGCAGCCCTCGGGTCCGCATCCACCTCGGGTAGGATTTCATTCACCCTGGGAAGAGGATGAAGCACAGCCATCTTCTCCTTGGAAAGTTTCATCTTTTCCGAAGTGAGCACAAAACTGTTCTTGACCCTCTCGAATTCCTCCATATCGAGGAAACGCTCCTGCTGGACACGCGTCATATAGAGCACGTCGAGTTCGGGCATCACCTCCTCGAGGGTCTTCACCTCGCGGAAATCCATTCCCTGTTTCGCGCACACATCCTGTTTGATGTAATCCGGAAGACGAAGTTCGTAAGGCGCAATGAGTATCACCTTGATATTCTCATACCTGCTCAAAGCCTTGATGAGCGAATGCACGGTACGTCCGAACTTCAGGTCTCCGCAGAAGCCGATGGTGATTCCGTCTATATGACCGAGTTCGCGCTTGATGGTCAGAAGGTCCGTAAGAGTCTGCGTGGGATGCGCGTGGGAGCCGTCCCCGGCATTGATGACAGGCACCCTGGACACCTTGCTGGCGACATAGGGCGCCCCTTCGAGAGGATGTCTCATCGCCACCACGTCCACAAAATTCTCCACCACGCGAACCGTGTCGGCAACGGTCTCCCCCTTGCTGACGGAAGTGTTCTTCGCATCGGAAAAGCCGAGTACGTTTCCACCGAGTTCCATCATCGCCGATGTGAAACTCAGCCTCGTCCTGGTACTGGGCTCGTAGAAAAGGGTGGCGAGCTTGTGATACTTCAGGCTGTCCCTGAATTCCTCTCTATTGGCGATTATCTTCTCAGCAAAGGAAACGATATGGTCTATTTCCTCCTTTGTCAGGTCGGTAGGGTCGATAAGATGCTTCATAGAAGTTGAAAGCTAAAGTGAATTCCTGAATGAAATGACCTCTTCCTTCTGGGCAGGGGTGATATATTTCTGCTCCACCGCGACGTCGACAAGGACATCCAGGTTGGAAAGCGAATAATTCACGACCTGGGCCTCCTTGAGTCTTTCAATCCCCTTCCTGAGGCCGTATGTGAAAATGCTGACGATTCCGAGAACCTGGGCACCGGCCTCGCGCAGGGCTTCGACGACGTCGATGACGCTGCCTCCTGTCGAAATGAGGTCCTCGATTACGACAACCTTGGTTCCGGGCTCGAGTCTGCCTTCGATCTTGTTGTTCCTTCCGTGCGACTTGGCTTCGGAACGCACGTAACCCATAGGCAGTCCGAGGATGGTAGCGGCAATCGCGGCGTGGGCGATTCCGGCGGTACTTGTACCCATAAGGGCCTCAACCTCGGGGAATTTTGCTTTTACGGTATCGGCTATTGCCTGTTCCACGACTGAACGCGATTCAGGAGCCGAAAGGATGAGTCTGTTGTCGCAGTAGATGGGACTCTTGATTCCGCTGGCCCAGGTAAAAGGGTCTTCGGGGCGGAGAAATACAGCCTGGATTTTAAGAAGCTGTTCTGCAATTTTCTTTTCCATATCGCAATCAGTTAGTTTAAAAATTCTTCAACACAACGCCTGTATGCGGCAACCGGATCCTGAGCGGCCGTGATGGGCCTTCCTACTACAATGAAGTCGGAACCGATTTCCCTTGCGCGTGCGGGGGTGGTGATGCGCACCTGGTCATCCGCAGCGGCATCGGCGAAACGGATGCCAGGGGTAACCGCGAGGAATTCCCTGCCGCAGCGCTCCTTTACTATCGAAGCCTCGAGCGGAGAGCATACGACACCGTCCAGACCGGCCTCTTTCGCATTGGCGGCATAATGGGCTATGACTTCCGCGATGGGATGATCGATAAGCAGGTCTCCGCGCATCCTCTCCTCGCTGGTGGAAGTAAGCTGCGTCACGGCAACGAGCATAGGTCTCGAACCGTCTTCGCGAGTCAGTCCCTCGAGGGCCGCCTTCATCATCTCGATGGTGCCGCCGGCGTGCACGTTGGTCATATCCACATCCAGATCGGAAAGCACCTTCATCGTCTTGCGCACGGTATTGGGGATATCGTGCAGCTTGAGGTCGAGGAAAATCCTGTGTCCCCTCGCCTTGATTTTACGAACTATGTCCGGACCTGCGGCGTAGAAAAGTTCCATGCCGATTTTCACGAAAGGCTTCCTTTCGCATCCCGAGAACTTGTCCAGAAATTCCAGCACTGCATCCGCACTGCTGAAATCACAAGCTATGATAACGTCTTTCATTATACTGTACTTATTATTTCATTGATATCCTTTACTCCAATTCTTTCGAGCACGGAGGGAAGAGATTCGACTATCTCCTTGCAGGCCATAGGATTGCGCAGATTCTCCGCACCGACCTGAACGGCAGTCGCTCCTGCCATCATCATTTCCACCACATCCTCGGCGCTTGCAACCCCACCGCAGCCCATCACCGGGATGCTGCAGGCGTGTGCGACCTGATTGACCATTCTCAGCGCTATCGGGAACACCGCTCTCCCGCTGAAGCCACCGTACCTGTTGGCAACGACAGGACGCCTTCTGGCAATGTCGATGCGCATTCCCAGGATGGTGTTTATCAGGGTGAGTCCGTCCGCGCCGGCATCCTCGCAGGCCTTCGCTATCGAGGCGATGTCAGTGACGTTCGGGCTGAGTTTCACGAACACAGGCTTGTGGCAAACGGCCTTGACGGCAGCGGTCACCTCTGCGGCGGCCTTGGCCGACGTCCCGAATGCAAGGCCGCCTCCGTGCACGTTGGGGCACGAGACGTTGACCTCGACAATGTCGATTTCCCCGCAAGCGTCCGCCTTCTCGCAGCACTGCCTGTATTCATCGACGCTGAAGCCGCTGATATTCGCAATCACGCATCCGGA
>JAKSJY010000016.1 GCA_024402025.1 Bacteroidales bacterium | reverse complement strand
AGACAAAACGGGAGTTGCAATGAAAACGGTTTCGTACTGTTTGATCATTTTGTTTGTAATTAATTGTTCTTATTCCCCTTAAGGGGACGCAAATATAGTCAAAATTTTTCTGATTCCAAATCATCGGGTGGCAAATCCCGAAGGGTCCTTGGGCGTAAGGTTCATCTTCTCATACTCGAGCTGTATCGCATCCGTATCCCTGCGGGCATCATCCGTGAGTTCGAAAGGACACCTGACAATGCCCAATGTCTTCGTCGCATAATCGAAATAGCCAAGATACAGAGCCGCTCCCGTGTCCCTGGCGATGGTATGGTATCCCGTCTTCCATTTGCGGACGGCCTTGCGCGTACCTTCCGGGCATATTACAAGATGAAATTTATCGGATGAGTCCATCTCGTTTATGAGATTTTTGAGTATCGCCAACGGATGCTGCCTGTCCATCGGGAACGCGCCCAGAGAACGCAGAATCGGCCCGACCGGGAAGAAAAAAGCCTCCTTCTTTATCATTGTGCGCATCTTTCCCCCAACCGAGCGGTAGAAAAGATAGCCCAGCACAAAATCATAGATGCTTGTGTGCGGCACTCCGAGAATCACCGCCCTTGCCTCAGGGACGGGTGCGGTATTGGGAGAATGCCAGCCCAGCACCTTGGTCAGAATGAATTTCGCAAATTTCGGACTCATATGTTCACATCCTCAAGTTCCTCTTCCGAGCGGAGGTTCGCCCTGATGAATTTCTGTCGTTCGACAGTATTGTCTCCCATATAGAATTCCATTATCTCGGAAATGCTTTCCTCCTCGGCAAGCTTTACAAGGTCGAGCCTCATCCCTTCCCCGATGAAATCGGCGAATTCGCTGGAGGAAATTTCTCCAAGGCCTTTGAACCTTGTAATCTCCACTCCGGACTTCAGTCTCGAGACAGCCTTCTCCTTCTCTCCCTGGTCGTAGCAATAGCAGTTCTCCTTCTTGTTCCTTACCCTGAACAGGGGTGTCTGGAGAATATGGACGTGCCCGCGGCGGATGAGGTCCGGGTAGTACTTCATAAAGAAGGTGAGCACCAGCATCCTGATATGCATACCGTCATCATCGGCATCCGTAGCGACGATGATCTGATTGTAGCGCAGTTCCTCGAGATCATCTTCTATACCCAGAGCCGAAACAAGAAGATTAAGCTCTTCGTTTTCGGCGACCCGCTTCCTGCTTTCCTTGTAGCAGTTGATAGGCTTGCCTCGGAGCGAGAACACCGCCTGATAATTTGCGTTGCGCGCCTTGGTGATTGTTCCGGATGCGGAATCACCCTCGGTGATGAATATGCTGGAATTGTCGATGGACTCCTTTATCTCGTCGGAAGTCCTGTCTGTAACCTTGTCGTTGTAGTGGTAGCGGCAGTCGCGGAGTTTCTTGTTGTAGACGCTGGCTTTCTTGTTGCGCTCCCTGGTTTTCTTCTGGATGCCGGAAATCTCCTCCCTCTCCTGTTGCGAAGACTTGATCTTGTCTTCGATGACGGGAACTATCTCCTTGTGGATGGTCAGATAATCATCCAGGGCCTTCGCCACGAAATCGTTCACGAAGCTGCGGATGGTAGGGCCCACATCCCCGTTCTTCTCCCAGAGATACATCGAGCCCAGCTTGATCTTGGTCTGACTCTCGAATTTCGGTTCCTGAATCTGTATGCTGATTGCTCCGACGAC
The DNA here is from genome assembly GCA_024402025.1 of Bacteroidales bacterium. Lineage (GTDB taxonomy): Bacteria > Bacteroidota > Bacteroidia > Bacteroidales > UBA932 > Cryptobacteroides. The sequence goes on along the minus strand of JAKSJY010000016.1, from coordinate 22,335 downwards.
TCCCTGACGGCAGTCTTCCGGTGCGTAATTCTTCTTGAAGAAGTCCTTGAGAGTCTTTGCAATCGCTTCGCGGTAGGCGGCAAGATGGGTGCCTCCGTCGCGGGTATTCTGTCCGTTGACGAAGGAAGAGATGTTCTCCCCGTACGCATTGCCGTGGCTTAGCACGATCTCTATGTCCTCTCCCTCGAGATGGATGGGGGGATAGAGAGGCTCCTCGGAAAGGTTCTCGTTGACCAGGTCGAGCAGACCGTTTTCAGATTTGTAAGTAACTCCGTTGAGGATGAGCGAAAGGCCTTTCTTCAGATAGGAGTAGTTCTTGACCATCGTCTCGACATAGTCCATGTTGAAGGCGAAGTCCCCGAACATTTCGCGGTCGGGATAGAATGAGATGAAGGTTCCGTTCTTTTCCCTGGTGGGTTCCTCCTTCTCTTCCACGAGCTCTCCTTTCGAGAATTTCGCCCAGTGGCAAAGTCCGTCCCTGTGTGAACGTACCATAAATTCCTCCGAGAGCGCGTTCACCGCCTTCGAGCCCACTCCGTTCAGTCCGACAGACTTCTTGAATGCCTTGTCATCGAACTTTCCTCCGGTGTTCAGGACGCTCATAGCCTTCACGACCGAGCCCAGAGGAATACCGCGCCCGTAATCCCGCACGGAGACGTGGCCGTCCTCACTGATATCCACCGTCACCTGCTTTCCGAATCCCATCGAGAACTCATCGATACAGTTGTCAATGATTTCCTTGAGAAGCACGTATATTCCGTCAGAGGGGTTGTTTCCGTTGCCGAGCCTTCCAATGTACATACCGGGACGCATCCTGATATGCTGCACACCGGAAAGGGTTCTGATATTGTCTTCTGTGTATTGCTGATTTTCTGGCATAAGCGTTCAAATGAGCGGCAAATTTACAAAATAATCGCGTTAATGTAAAGGTGGACCACCGGCTCGCCCGGAGAATTGGTATAGATGCTTACGACATACAGGTTATCCGAATCCTTCCCCAATCCTGAAAGGTCAACGCTGAATTTCAAGACGGCCCCTTTTCCGGGAGCCAGGGTTTCCGGAGCCTCCAGAACCGAGATTCTTTCATTGTCAGGCTGCACTCTGTATATCTTCAGGGTACTCTTACCCGGATTCTTCAGAAAGAACGACGGGTACTCGGTCCCGGCCGGATAGTCAATCCTGTATTCGACGGAGCCCTCTGAGAAATCGGCGGCAGGCGCAACTTTCCTCTGACTTTCCGTAAGGGAAGCGAAACTCTCCCGCGTGATGGCCCAGAACGTCACTTTCGTATCCTGGGGCTTTCCATCCACCACAGGAGTGGCATAATATGTATTCTTCCCCCACAAAGTCCTGTCTGACCTGAGCGAAAACACCACTCTGGCAGTCTCCCCCGGCTCTATCGTCACCGTCCCTCCGGGCAGTGTCAACTGTGCGCTGACATCGGCCCAACCGAGAGTGACAGGATTCCTGCTGATGTTCGCCACCATGAATTCGGAGCTTCTGGTCTGGCCCTGGTCCATATTCCCGACTTTCTCTTCGAGTCCGCGAAGGCCGATTTTCCCTATATGGGCAGGGTATGTCTGGGAAAGAGGAAGTCTTTTGGAGTGAACCGAGCCGCGGATATGCAGAATCACCGGCTTTTTTGTTCCTGACAGGTACACTGACAGTGTCTTGTCGAAAGGATAGGGCCCGTCCTCGTTGGAATAGGTCGCCTTGATCTCGCCGCAGCCGCCGGCAGGAATGGATTCGCGCGTCCAGGACACGTTGGTGCATCCGCACGACGAGACGACGCTTAGGATGAAAAGTTCTTCCACGCCGGTATTGGTGATGGTGAAGGTACAGGACTGCGGCCCGTCGGAGACGGTGATGTCGCCGAAATCGTGGACCGTGCGGTCGAACGTGAATTCCGGCACGGCGCCGAAAACTGCAAGCTGCACGAAAGAAAGGCAGACGGCTGACAAGAATCTTTTCATTCCCCAATAAAATCTACGTTTTCAAAGGCCATGGTGGGCACGAGCCTGGACATACACTTCCTGGCATCCGAGCCTATCGCCGCCACGGACTTGAACAGGTCTATGAAATTGCCTGTGACCAGCATTCCCGACACAGGCGTGACTATCGTTCCGTTTTCAAAATAGAAGCCTTCGACTCCGTAGGAGAAGTCTCCCGTGGATGAATTGGAATTCCCTCCGTTGAAGCCGGTGACCAATATTCCCCTGCCGACCTTCCTCATAACGGCATCCCTGTCCATCCCGTCTTCCGGCCACGGGCATACCCTGGCTCTCGAGCACTCATCGACCGTAGGATCCATACCTAGTTTCCCTGCAATATACGTGCCCAGAAAATATCTCCTGACCGTCCCGTTTTCAATGACGGGGACGGGAGCGGTCGCCACTCCTTCTGAATCGAACAGCCTCGAGCCGCTTTCCCCCTTGCGGTGGCAGTCGTCGATGACGGTAAGGGCTTCGGAAAAGACGCGCCTGCCGAGACTTCCGCACAGAAAGGAATTGTTCTGCTGGATCGAAAAACCGTTGAGAGCGTCCAGGACGGGGGAAAGCAGCCTTGAGGCAGCATCACCCGTCACCACCATATTGTAGCGGCCGCCTGCCACGCGAGCGGCGCCTATGCTTGAGGATGCCCTGCGCAGAGCCTCCCTGCCTATTCCGGCGGCGGAGAAGTCCGCCAGAAACGGGGATGCCGTCCACCAGTAGCCGGAATACTTTTCTCCCTTTCCATCCTCGACAGTGACTTCCACCCCGTATTCGAACGATGTCTCCTTCTGGCGGCAGAAAGTCCCATCGGAGTCCATCACCACGAAGTCCGAGCAACTGTCGGAATACTCCCCTTCTTCGGATACGAGCTTGAAATTCTCTCCTTCAGCACCCCATACGGAAGCTTTCAGGGCAAAGTCCATCCTGTCCGAGGGGGAGACGTTCACGTATGAGGAATCGCACAGAGCGAGTTCGTTGCCGTCCACAGCACCCGAGCACACCCTCTCCCTCGCCGGGAGCTTGCGGAACGCGTCTTCAGACAGAAGCCGTGTCATCCCTATTGCAGTGACGAGGAAAGAATCCATATCATCCAGCCGGTTGGTGGAGAACGCGCCGTATTTCCCGTCCACGAACAGGCATACGGAAACTGACCGGTCGAAGCAATGGGACACCTTGTCCACCTCACCGTTGAGAGTTCCCACCATATCGGACGTCGTCTCACTGAGTGTCAGGCGGCAGGCCTGCGCCCCGCTGCGGAGCGCGAATCCCATCGCCGAACGAAGTCTTGCAATATCTTTCTCCTGTATCATCTTCCCCCTACCGTCAAATTACCTATCAGTACACTTGGAATACCGCAACTGACGGGGACGCTCTGCCCCTTGCCGCAAACCCACGCTCCCGGACTGACTGCAAGATCGGAAGCGACCGCCCTTATGTCGGAAAGCGCCTGCGGGCCGTTGCCTATTATGTTCACGTCCTTCACCGGCCTTGTAAGCCTGCCGTTTTCAATCAGGAAGCCGCTCTTCACGTAGAAAGTGAAGTCCCCTTCCCCTATCTTCACCTGTCCGTTTGCGAACTCATCGACGAAGATACCCCTACCGACACTCCCGATAAGGTCCTCCACAGTACCGTCAGAGCCATTTTCCATATAAGTATTCCTCATCCTGGGAAGGGGCTCGTAACGGAAACTTTCCCTGCGCCCGTTCCCTGTAGGAGCCACGGAATAGTATCTTGCGCTGATTCTGTCGTGCAGGTATGAAGTCAGCACGCCGTCAGTGACCATATAGGTCTTCTGCCCGGGCACGCCTTCGTCATCCACGTTCAATGAGCCTCTGGCTGAAGGGAGCGTAGCATCATCCACTATGTTCAGACCGCGCTTGCACACCCGGCTGCCCATCCTGTCCGAGAACACGGACTGGCCCTTGCGGTTGAAGTCCGCCTCGAAGGCATGGCCCATCGCCTCGTGGAGAAGTATGCCCGATGCTCCGGCCCCCATCACCACGCTCATATTGCCGCCTTTCGGCTGGCTGGCCTCGAACATCGCATCCACGCCTTTCAGGGCATCCGAGGCCATCTCAGCCACCAGATTTCCGCTCACGAACTCAGCCCCGCACATGAAACTGCGGGACACCGACTTGTTCTCTATGCGGTCCCCTTTCCTGAACACGACCGAAACGGCAAGACTGGCCATAGGCCTGAGATCCGACGACAGTTCGTCCAGGGAATTGTATATCATTATTTCGCTGAGGGAATACGAGAACTGCGCAATCACCGCAGTCACTCTGGAATCCCCCTTCCTGATTTTATCGTCCAGCGAAAGAAGCACCCCAGTAAACTCGGACGGGGAGCACAGACCCCAGTCCTTTTGCTGGGAATAGTACGCCCCGGGGGTCATCCCGCAAGCCTTGAACGGTCCGACGGGAGATGCGGCAGCGCAGATGGAGCCGGCAGCCCTGGCCGCGGTCAGCAGGGAGTTGTAATCCACCGACTCGGTGTACGCATAACCGGTCTTCTCGCCGCAGAGCACCCTGACCCCGCAGCCGTAATCGCGGTGAAACCCTCCTGAAGACACGGCCCCGTCCCTGAGAGTCAAGGAGGTGTACCTGGTGTCCTCAAAGAAAAGATCGCAGAAATCACCACCCTTCACGGCCTGCGCGACCACAGCTCTCAACTCAGAGAGACTCAAGGGGAATGTTTCTGATGGTCTTGTATTTTTCTTCATCTCTGATAATCACTTTATCCCCGTTCCCTTCAGCCACCACGACGAACGGGCTTTTCGAATTGTCCGCAAGGACCCAGCGGTCACAAAGCGCGATGTAAGTCTCGAAGAGATACTGTATTCCCATACGGTATCTTCTCCGGATCACGTCATCCGGGATGTTGTGGCCACCGGCATCCACCCGGCTGCGCACGCGGCGTATCGCAAGTTCGGGAGAATTGATCCAGAAATATATGATCATCACCTTATACTCCTGTTTTTTGGCCTTTCGGATAATCCCGGTAAGGGAACGTGTCGCCAGCGTCGTCTCGATGCTGAAATCCTCTCCGCGAAGCAGAAGGTAATGGATTTTGGACAGCATATACCGGCTTGCGGAAATGGATGCCGCAGACGGATCGGACGGGGAAAGGCTCTTTGCGAACTCGTCGGAGTTCACGAACTGGCTGCAGCCCAGGAGTTCCGGCAGCACCGAATATGACGCTGTGGTTTTTCCCGAGCCGTTACAGCCTGCAAGTATGTAAAGATTAGGCATCCTTTCCCTGATGTGTCACTCCGTAACCGAACAATGCGAAATCCCCTTTGAGAGGGTCTTCCGGCCATATTTCCCTGAAAGCATCCGTAATCTGGACAGCGGTCGCAAGGTCCTTGCTCCTCCTGTCGGTGAGTCCGAGAGAACTTGCCTGGGTATAGACGTGCACGTCAAGCGGCACGATCAGGTTTCTCTGGTCCGAGAAAGTCCAGAGCCCCAAGTCGACCTTCGAGCCCTTTCTCACCATCCATCTCCTCAGCATGTTTATTTTCTTGTCAGGTGCCTTCGGGTCAGCTTTGCGTCCGTAAATCACGGTTCGCATCGCGCCCCGGTCAAGAACCTCGAGCGAAGGATTCTCCGAATAGAAATCCCTCAGGGCGGAACAGATGGCGGCGACCTCGCTCCATCTTACCGTCCTGTGGGCACTGGAATCGTCGTCCCTGTAGCAGCCGGCCATCACATAGTCGTACGGGCGCCACTGCATCTCATCGAAGAGCCTCTGCGAATCACGGACGATCATAGCCCTTCTTCCCCACGCGAAATGCGCCGAAAAGACTGCGGCTATCTCCACATCCCTCAGACCTGCTCCCCGCCTGACGAATTCCCGCGGAAAAGCAATCGGATCCTGCTCGAAATATACAGGGTCCTCATACTTTTCAGCCCACTGCTCAAGAAGTTCCCTGACCTCCTGAGTCATTATTTCTGCGGAATGTTTTTAAGAACCTCCTTCAGATAGTCCCACATCTTGGAAACGGACGGTATGTACGCGCGCTCGTCGGGTGAATGGGGGCTCATAAGGGTAGGACCGCAGGACACCATATCCCAATGAGGATATGCTCCGGAAAGTATTCCGCACTCGAGACCGGCGTGGATGGCCATCACTGCCGGCTCCTTGCCGAACATCCCGAGATAGACCTTCTTCATTGTGGCAACGATTGCCGAGTCGGGGTTGGGTGCCCATCCGGAATAACCTCCCACAAATTCGGTCTCGGCTCCGGCAAGTGCGAAGACGGCCTGCATCTTTGCCGCAAGCGCCTCCTTTGCAGTATCGACAGAACTGCGAAGCAGACTCTTCACGAAGAATTCCCCGCGATAGATCTTCACCATCGCCATATTGTTTGACGTCTCCACGAGTCCGGGGACTGAACTTGACATACGCTCCACTCCATCGGGACAGGCAAGCACTGCGCTCACAAGCCTGATTGCAGCGGATTCCTCAACGTAGCGGCAGTCTTCCTTGTCGCAGACCTCACCCTCGCCGCACTTGTAAGGCTCGAATTCAATCTTCATGTCCGGATCGGTAACCGCATATTCCGCAAGAATCGCAGCGGCAGCCTCGTCCACGACTTTCTTTGCCTCGACGGGGTCCTTCACGTAAACGGTGCAGAAGCACTCGCGCGGGATAGCGTTGCGCAGCGTGCCTCCTTCCATATCTATGAGTTTGGCATCGGCACCCCTGAGCAATGCATAAAGCAGGCGGGCCGCCACCTTGTTGGCGTTGGCGCGGCACAGGATGATATCCATCCCACTGTGGCCTCCCTGGCATCCCTTGACGTTGAGAGCCCAGCACTGGTATCCGGCAGGCTCTTCCTTCCTCTCGTACGTTGCGCGCGCGGTGGCATCGAGTCCTCCGGCACAGCCCACGTAAAGTTCGCCTTCCGCCTCGGAATCAAGATTGATAAGGATGTCTCCATTCAGCACTCCGGGCTTGAGAGCATTGGCTCCGGTCATTCCGGTCTCCTCATCATAGGTGACAAGTACCTCGATGGGACCGTGAGGGATATCCTTGCTTTCGATCACGCTCATAGCCATAGCCACTCCGAGACCGTTGTCGGCGCCGAGGGTCGTGCCGCAGGCCTTTACCCAATCGCCTTCGATCCTGGTCTCGATGGGGTCGTTGAGGAAGTCGTGTTCCACGTCGGAATTCTTCTGGGGAACCATATCCATATGGCCCTGGAGGATAACACCCTTCAGATTTTCATATCCCTTGGTGGCAGGCACGCGCATAATGACGTTGCCGGTCTCATCGCTGAAGGCCTCGATACCGCGCTCCTTTGCCCATTCAAGCAGGAATGCGCGAACTTTTTCCTCGTGCTTCGACGGACGGGGCTGACGTGTAAGAAGATAAAAATTGTTCCATACGGATGATGGATTGAGATCTTTGATTGTCATATCTTTGATTGTTTATTGTTTCTTGATGACGGGAAAACGGACTTCCGAACCGAGTTGGAAAACAGGAATCCTTGCGCAGGCTATGGTGTTGACCCCGTCTGTGAGCCTGACTTCACAGACTGCGGGGATTCTGCATATGATTGCTGGAATCTCAGGATTGTCCACATCCGGCTGGGTCATATCCGGACGGTCGATCTCTATGAAATACTCCCTTCCGCGTCCGCTTGATGCGGGAAGGAGACCGGCCTTGTCACAGATTTCGAACACCGGCAGTTTCTGGTGTCTCTCCTTGCTGAACGGGACGACGGTGAAGACCGAGAAAGCCTCGCACACCTCATCCTCTCCGATGAAATCGGCGAGCCTGGCATCTTCCATCTTCTTAAGCTCGTCGGATGCAGTCTTCAGAGCCTCTCCGGAATAGGTGGCGTCCGTATCGCCGACAAGAATGGCATAACGCGCCGAACGCAATTCGAAAATCTTGTCCGCAACTATCCTGGCGCTTCCCTCCGACGCCTCAAGGGAGTCCGTGTCCGCAATCCTCGGCGCAGGCATCGGGACATATGAATCACACGGCGTCGGAGCAATTCCTAAATCACCTGAAACATAGCCCTGCGGGGTGAAAGTCAGGTACTGCGGAATGAAACCGGCAGGGACTGACAGGGACTGCCACCTCGCAAGGTCGGCCTCAACCGCGGATTCTATCCTGACACCCGTCACCACCGTGCTGAACGTGTCTTCCTGCGGAACGGCAATGCCCAGCATCTGCCTGCTGTACTGCGAAAACATCCCGGCATAATGAGCATTCCTGCGCACCTCGACGGAAACCTTGATGACGGTCCGCGGCAGAGTATAATGCAGTGCCTCCGGACCTTCCTTGGCCGTCTTTGCGGACATTGTCGTAGAGGACAATGCCAATGCGGCCAGAATCAATGCTTTATATATCTTCATCCTTCAATATTTAATTTCCTTCCATCTCTTGTGGCTCCAGAGATAATTCTCCGGCTGCAGCCTGATATCCTCCTCCAGCAACTCGTAATACCTGTCCATTATGGTCTGCACATCCATATCGGCGGCATTTCCGCAAATGGGCTTGTACGTGTAGTCATACCCGCCTTCCGGTCTTTCCGTCATCGAGAGATATGCGACGGACATTCCGAATTTCCGAGCCACGGCCGCTCCCCCGCTCATAGTCCTGGTCTTCCTCCCGAGGAAATTGACGGACAGGGAGTTGCCGCTATCACCATACGGATACTGGTCGGTAATCATATAATAGATCTTGCTCTCCCCCGAATGCCTGAACATGTACCTGATTATCGAATCCGTCTCGACATATCCCTCGAAATGTTCGGGATCCTCCAGACAAGCCTTCCTGTTTTCCGCGAAGATTTCATCCCACATCCTGTCGGAAAGTTTCCTGTACACCACAACCGTGTTCGATTCGTCCATTCCCTCGATTCTCTCCGCTCCGGGATAGTACCTGGAGCCGGAAACGAGTTCCCAGTTGCAGTGGTGCGAAAGCAGAAGGACCGTTCCCGCCCCGTTGCTTCTCAGGGAATTGAACACCTCGGGGTTGGTGATGCGGACAATTCCCGAACGCCTGAGCCTGCGCGGCCCGCAGCCCCCTATCCATACGGCTTCCACAATCAGCCTCGACAAGTGCCTGTAGAAGCCCCTCACTATTGCATCCCTCTCCTCCCCGCTCTTCTCGGGGAAGGAATCGGCGATATTCCGTATCACAACGTTCTTCCTGTATCGCACGACATCCCTCATCACCCAACCGATCAGCCCGGCATTGAAATACTGGACTTTCAAGGGCAGGGCCGAAAAGAACCTGAGCAGAAGTTTGACAAAAAATTTCCGCATACCCACAAATATACAAAAAAATGCGTTTCGGACATTAACGAAAAAATCATTAATTTTGCCGTACTGAAATCTTAAACAACCGAATCAATGAAAAGAATCATTTCCATCCTTGCCGCGCTGATATGCGCCGCACCGATGCTTCTTGCACAGAAACCCGGATCCAACGCCGACGACATTCTCGGAGAGTACATCTGCAAGATACCGGGAGAATCATACAAAGTCCGTTTCACCAAGAACACTGACAACACGTACAAGGCTCAGATTTTCTGGCTCGAGCAGGACACCGACCCCGCTACCGGAAAGAAATGGACGGATTTCAAGAATCCCGACAAGTCTCTGAGAAGCACGCCCTCCGACCGCATAGTCCTTATCAACGGACTGAAATTCAATTCAGAAAAGAAAGTCTGGGACTCCGCAAAGATCTACGATCCCAACAGGGGAATAAAAGCCAACGTGACCATCAAATTCGAATCTGACAAGATGATTTCCCTGAAGGGAACCGTTCTGGGGATAGGAGAGACTGAGTATTGGGAGAAACTCCAGTAAGGATGTTCAACAGGCACGACATTTCCAGAAACACCTTCCAGCTTACCGGGAAACTGGCCCGCCAGGGCTATGACTGGTGGTGGCATTCCTTTACCGGCACCAACCCTGAAACGGGAGAGAAGAAATCGTTTTTTGTAGAATATTTCATCTGCAATCCATACGGGAACCGTGAAAAACCGGTCCTCGGTCAGTCACCTGTCAACAAAAAAGAGGGGCGCAAGCCGTCATACCTGATGGTTAAGGCAGGAACCTGGGGGAACGATGCGGCCCAGCTGCACAAGTTCTTCGGCATCAGGAAGATCGAATTGAGGCAGGAGCCTCCCTTCGAGCTGGTGGCGGGAGAATGCTACCTGAGCGAGGATGCGCTGAAAGGGTCCGTGGCAGTGTCGGAGGAGGACGCAAAGTACTACAAGGAATGGATGTGCGACGCCGGGTCGATGTCCTGGAGCCTGGTGATGGATAAGAAAATCGCCTTCAACGTAGGCTACGGCGCCGGACGAGTGATGCGCAGGCTGAATGCCTTCGAAATGTTCTGGCACGCCGAAGGGATGAAGACCGCCTACAAGGGCGAGGTCCTTTGGAACGGGAAAAAATACATCGTTTCCCCAAAGGACTCCTACGGCTACGCCGACAAGAACTGGGGCAGCAATTTCACATCCCCGTGGGTGTGGCTGTCATCCTGCCACATGAAGAGCGAAATCACAGGAAAATGGCTTGACAACAGCGCTTTCGACATCGGAGGAGGCTGTCCGAAAATCGGAAGGTTCGCGCTCAGGAGAAAGCTTCTTGCGGCCTTCTGGCACGAGGGAAAGGAATACGAGTTCAATTTCTCGAAGTTCTGGACCTTCTGCAGGACGAAGTTCGAATGCAGGGAAAGCCGCTCACAGATATGCTGGCACGTGGACCAGAGGACACTTCGCTACAGGATGGTGACGGACATCGTGTGCAGCAAGAAGGAAATGCTGCTCGTGAACTACGAAAGCCCCGACGGGCAGAAGCGCCACAACCGTCTGTGGAACGGAGGCACCGGCAGAGGCAAGGTGCAGCTTTACAGAGGAAAGAAACTGATAGACAGGATCCAGGTCTTCAACGTAGGCTGCGAATATGGAGAATACACTAAATGACAACAATATGAAAATTGACAAGAATGCGGTTGTAGCCGTGAGCTACGAACTTGAAGTTGAAGGAAAGATTGCGGACAAGGCTACAGAGGAGAAACCGTTGGAATATATCCAGGGAATGGGGATGCTTCTCCCGAAATTCGAAGAGGCCCTCGCCGGAAAGCAGGAGGGGGACGGCTACGAATTCACCCTCACCCCAGAGGAAGGCTACGGAGTGCACAGTGACGAATACGTGATCTCACTTCCCAAAAGTTCATTCGAGATCGACGGAGAACTTCGCGAGGATCTCCTCGTTCCCGGTCGCGTCATCCCTATGTACAATGCCGCCGGCCAGGTAGTCCAGGGTACAGTGACGGCCGTGGAGGAAGATGCGGTGAAGATGGACTTCAACCATCCCATGGCAGGAAAGACCCTGCATTTCACCGGAAAGGTTGTAAGCGTGCGTGAGGCTACTGAAAAAGAGCTCACGGAGGGTCTCCACGGAGAGTTCCTGCCGCAGGAAGGCTGCAACTGCGAAGGCGGCTGCAACGGAGGATGCCACAAGGACGGCGATTGCCACAAGGACGGCGGTTGCGGCGAGAAGAAGGGCGGCTGCAAGAAAGGCGGTTGCCACAAGAAAGACGCTTAACATTCACAGGACATGCGTGAAATACCAGTACTGCTGCTGACCGGTTATCTCGGCAGCGGAAAGACCACTTTGGTCAACAGGATTCTTTCGAACAGAAAGGGAATCAGATTCGCCGTCATAGTGAACGACATAGGCGAAGTGAACATCGACGCCGCCCTGATAGAGAAGGACGGGATAGTCGGGAAGAGGGATGACAGCCTGGTAGCGCTGCAGAACGGATGCATATGCTGCACATTGAAGATGGACCTGGTCCAGCAGCTCTCCGACATCATCTCGATGGGAAAGTTCGACTACATCGTCATCGAGGCAAGCGGCATCTGCGAGCCGGAGCCTATCGCAAGGACCATCTGCTCCATCCCTATGATGGGGCCGCAGTACGTAAAGGACGGCTCCCCGAGGCTCGACTGCATTGTAACGGTAGTGGATGCCCTCAGGATGAGGGACGAGTTCGCCTGCGCGAAGGACCTTCTGCGCGGAAACATAGAAGAGGACGACCTCGAGAGTCTGGTGATCCAGCAGGTCGAGTTCTGCAACATAATCCTGCTCAACAAGGCCTCGATGGTAAAGAAGGACGAACTTGAAAAAGTCCGCGCCATCATCAGGCAGCTGCAGCCCAAGGCTGAAATCATCGACTGCGATTTCGGGGACGTGGAACTGGACAGGATACTCGATACGGGAAGTTTCGTATACAACGACGTCGCAGGTTCCGCCGGTTGGATCGAAGGGGTCGAGGGAGAGAACGAGGAGAACGAAGAGGAAGGCGAAGCGGATGAATACGGCATCGGCACCTACGTCTATTGCGCGCGTCCGGCCTTCGATATCAACAAATTCGACGAATTCATCGCCAGGAACTACCCCAAGGGAATTATCAGGGCCAAGGGAATGTGCTACTTCACCGATGACACCGACATCTGCTATCTTTTCGAGCAGGCCGGAAGCCAGATTTCGATGAAGAACGTCGGCCAATGGTGCGCGACGATGCCCGATGACGAACTGCAGAATGCGCTGATGTCAGACCCGATTCTCCGCAGGGATTGGGACGAACAGTACGGCGACAGGATGCAGAAGCTGGTTTTCATAGGCCAGAACCTTGACAGGGATGCAATAAGGAAAGCTCTCGATTTTTGTCTGGAAAAATAAGATGGCCGACAATTACATAGAAAGCAGGATGGAGGAATTGAATTCCACATCCGTCAGAAAGGTCGCGAACAGACCCTCGTTGGAGGGTCTTATGCTTTTCAACCGAAGCACGCGCAGATACGACACTTCATATTCCGTACACGAACTGCAGCTGAGGGCAATCGTTTCCGTCAACAGCCGCATTGCATCCACCCGCAACCAGCAGGTGCTCAGATTCCACCTCGTTCTGAGAGACAGGGCCGCACTGGTGATGCCCCACGTCAGAATGGGAGGAAGCGTTCCCGAGGCCGGCTTCGAACCCGACGCGTTCATAATAATCTGCACGTCGAACCCGGATGCCAGGCATTACGAATTCGACGAAGGGATAGCTGCGCAGTCAATGCTTCTCAAGGCAGCGGAAATGAAACTCAACGGACTGATCATCAAGAGTTTCGACGCCGACAAAGTCAAGGAAGCGCTTGGAATGGAACTGCGGCCCACAACCGTCATAGCGGTGGGCCGCAGCGCCGAAAAAATTGTTCTCGAGCAGGTCGGAGCCGATGCCGAAAACCTGAGATATCACATTGAGAACGGTATCAGGACAGTTCCCAAAATACGCTGGGAGGACCTGATAGTCTGAAGACTACATCATCCCTCCGGCAGGCATTGCGGGAGCCGCAGCAGCGGGCTCGGGAATGTCGACGATGCCGCACTCGGTGGTGAGGAACATACCGGCTACGGATGCAGCATTCTCAAGAGCCACACGCGTAACCTTGGTCGGGTCGATGACTCCGGCCTCGTACATCTTCACATACTCTCCGGTACGTGCATTATATCCGAAATCGTCCTTGCCTTCCTTGATTTTCTGGATTATGACGCTTCCGTCCACTCCAGCGTTCTGAGCAATCTGACGAAGAGGCTCCTCGATGGCTTTCGCCACTATGCGGATACCGGTGGTCTCGTCTTCATTGTCTCCTGCAAGTTTTTCGATAGCGGAGATAGCGCGGATGTATGCGACTCCGCCTCCGGGGAGATAACCTTCCTCGACAGCGGCCCTGGTGGCATTGAGAGCATCCTCGACCCTGTCTTTCTTTTCCTTCATCTCGACTTCGGTGGTGGCGCCCACGTAAAGCACGGCTACTCCGCCGGCCAGTTTGCCGAGACGCTCCTGGAGTTTCTCCTTGTCATAGTCGGATGTGCTGACCTCCATCTGGGAACGGATGAGCGCAACTCTTTCCGCGATTGCCTCGGCGCTGCCGCTGCCGCCAACGATGGTGGTGTTCTCCTTGGTGACGGTGACCTTCTCAGCCTTGCCAAGCATCTCGGGAGTCGCGTTTTCGAGAGTGAAGCCGCGTTCCTCTGAAATTACGGTCGCACCGGTAAGGATGGCGATATCCTGAAGCATCTCCTTGCGGCGGTCGCCGAATCCGGGAGCCTTCACTGCAGCCACCTTGAGAGTGCCGCGCAGACGGTTCACCACGAGGGTGGTGAGAGCCTCGCCGTCGATGTCCTCAGCTATGATGAGAAGTTCTCGTCCATCCCTTGCAACAGGTTCGAGGATGGGGAGGAGGTCCTTCATCGTAGAGATCTTCTTGTCGGTGACAAGGATGGAAGGATTGGTGAGTTCGGCCTCCATCTTGTCCGAATTAGTCATGAAATAGGGTGAGATGTACCCGCGGTCGAACTGCATTCCCTCTACGACCTTCACCTCGGTCTCGGTACCCTTGGCCTCTTCGACGGTAATGACGCCGTCCTTCTTGACCTTGGACATCGCATCCGCGATGAGTTTTCCGATATATGCGTCATTGTTGGCCGACACCGTTCCGACCTGCTCCACCTTGGAGTAGTCGTCGCCTACGGGCTGGCTGTGTTTCTTGAGGTCCTCGACGACAGCTGCGACAGCCTTGTCGATACCCCTCTTGAGATCCATGGGGTTGGCGCCTGCGGTAACGTTCTTGATGCCGACGTTGATGATAGCCTGGGCGAGGACGGTTGCGGTAGTGGTACCGTCACCGGCCTGCTCGTTGGTCTTGGAAGCGACTTCCTTGACCATCTGGGCTCCCATATTCTGGAAACGGTCCTCGAGTTCGATCTCCTTGGCAACGGTAACACCGTCCTTTGTAACCTGGGGAGCGCCGAATTTCTTGTCTATAACGACATTGCGGCCCTTGGGACCGAGAGTGACCTTGACTGCGTTTGCGAGGGCGTCCGCACCTTCCTTCATCTTGGAACGGACTTCGGTATTGAACTGTATTTCCTTTGCCATAACTAGAGAATTGCTAAAATGTCAGACTGTTTTACAATAAGATATTTCTTGTCCTCGACGGTGATTTCAGTACCTGCGTACTTGCCGTAGAGAACGTCGTCGCCTACCTTTACTTCCATCGGCTCATCCTTTTTGCCGGGGCCGGCGGCCACAACTTTACCCTGCTGGGGTTTCTCTTTTGCCGTATCCGGGATATAGATTCCGGAAGCTGTCTTTACCTCGGCCTCTTTGGGCTCGATAAGGACTCTGTCTGCAAGTGGTTTGATCATAATGAATGTATAAGTTTTTTGATTTGTATCAAGTCAACGTTCGTGCCAGTGACAAATTGTCATTTCTTCTTTTTCTTCTGAGCCGTCCTCTTCTCTATCACCTTGATGTTGGTAAGTGCGGTCTGGTCCTCGGGATTTATCTTCAAGGCCTTTTTGTAATACGTCATTGCTTTCTTCTCGTTGTCCCTCGCTATGAGCCAGTATGAACCGATGTTCGTGATGAAATCCGGATTCGCGGGATACAGCCTGGCCATTTCCTCCGACAGGACGCGGAAAGCCTCATAGGAAGCGTAACTTCCGATGGAGTAGAACTTGAAGCAATATTCCTGGATTGCGGAGGAGAACGCCTCCCCGTCCACTACCTCTCCGTCGGATTTCCACCATCCGCGGTCGGCGGCGTGTCTTTCCACCATATCCACGAGCATCTCCAACGCCAGGTCCGGACTTTCCTTCTCATATTCCACCAGCCCCGACACCTTGTCGAAGGAATAGGAGCACTCGTCCGGATAGAGCTTGATTGCCTTGTCTATCCAACTCAGCGCCGTCGCGAAGGCATCCTCCTGATAGACATTGTCCTGGAAGAAGTACACGGAAGCTCCGGTCGAATCGGGAAGGGTGAGCACCGGTTTCTGGCCCAGATACTTGGGCCTGTCAAGTTTGACAACCTCGGTGGAACGGCTCTTGGTAAGCCAGTACGCATATCTGGCCTCCATCATCAGCCCGTCTTCGGGGAAAGCGGCCTCCCACCTGTCGATGATTCTTTCCACCCCGACTCCGGCATATCCCAGACGGCTGACCTGTCTGGTATAGGCCTCCAGAATCTCGTCCCTTGTCTGGGAATGCATCTGGAATGCGAACAAAACGCAGCAAAACGCTGCCGTCAATATCTTTTTCATCATATATCCATAAGTATTCTCCGGCTCAGGGGATGCAGGGTGTTGCACCTTGTGCCGAGGTTGTTGACGAATCCGAGGGGATGCCCCAGGTAAGTTATGAGGTTGAAGCCGCGCGGAGCATCGGGAAAACGCAGCGCGTCGTGATGGAGATAGGCAAGAGCCGTATGCAGGTCGACGTCGATGGCCGGATAGGAGTTGTCGTATTGCAGGCTGAGTGCGAAATCCGGGTCGGGAATCAGTTTCCCGGCCTTCCCCACACCCCGGTTCACCCCATATCGGAGCGGGTGCAGCCTGTCCCTGATAATCTGTGCGGCAGCGACGACGGAGCCTCGCATACGCCGGCCTCCAGTCTTGCGCAGCGCTCCCGCCCATTGGCCTTCCCCGGGTACGACCCCATCGCGAAGCAAAGACCCGCATTCGGTCAGTTCCACCCCGTATGAGCCGAACTCATCTTCCGGAGGCAGTATCTCCCCTGACAGTTCTCCGGCCGCCCAGCGGAGGTTGTCGTCATTTTCCGACTTTTCGTAAGTGCAGGTCGAATATATCATCAACCCGTCATCGGCGAGCGCAGGCCACACGTCCGCAAGTATGCGTTTCTGCCGTGCGCAGCAAAGGTCCACCACCGCAGGGCTCCACTCCCGCCTGGCCCTCTCGTCCTTGCGGAACATCCCTTCCCCGCTGCACGGGGCGTCGCAGACAATCACGTCGAACATCCCCTCGAAGGAAGCGAACGCCGCGGGATCGGCGCTTGTCACCATCACCGCGGGATCCCCCCACAATGCAACGTTGTCCGAAAGGATGCGTGCCCTGTCCTTCATCACCTCATTGCTTACAAGCAGGAAGTCATCCCCGCACATTTCCCGCAGCGACGCGGCGAGATCTGTCGTCTTTCCTCCAGGGGCCGCGCACAGGTCAAGCACCTTGAGCGGTCCCTTCCCGGCATATTTGCGGAACAGGTGCCCGACGAACATTGCGGAGGAGTCCTGGACATAATAGCATCCGGCGTGGAAAAGAGGGTCGAGGGTGAACACGGGCCTGGCATCGAGGATTCTCCCGTACCGGTTCCACGGCACAGGCGCACCCTCCGGGCCGCTGAGTCCCTTGAAAGGATTGAGTCTTACCGATACGCTGGCTTCAGACATTTGAGAGTTGGTCGACTATCTTGTCAAGCCCGTCCTTGATCCTGGACCCCAGCATCATCTTCATCATCATATTCAGTTCCGCCTCCACGTCGATGTGGAAATCCGTCTTCCCGTCAGGAAGCTCATCGAAGAATAACTGTATGTTGAATTGGAAAGGCGCATTGGCGGAGCAAAGCGTAATGCGGCTGTATGGCAGCCTCTCGAGCACCTTGACCCCTACGGTGAAGCCCTGGACCGTCGCGCTGATGTTGTCGTAATCCGCTTCGACGCAGGACTGCTTGTCCGGAGGGAGCATCTGCCTGAATGCCCGCATGTCGGCGAAAGCCATATACAGTTCGGCCGGAGACTTGGATACCGTACCGTGCTTGCTGTTGAATTGTGATGCCATCGGATTTTTTACTAAATTTGCGTCCTACAAAGATAGCAAAATTTGCATGCATAAGATATACTTCGAAAAACGGTGCATAATTATCTGCGAACCGCTGTGCGACACGCTGTCAGACCCCAACGCCGTCGAGTTCCACCCCGGAAAGGAGTTCACCATCGCGACCCTGGTGGCGATGTTCAAGGCCACGGACTCCATCTCGAAGATATACATCCCGACAGCCGACACTGAAGGCACATACCGCAGCCTATGCAGCGAATTCAAGGAGGTTAACGCCGCCGGAGGACTGGTCTCGAACAGGCGAGGCGACTATCTGCTTATCAACAGGAACGGACTCTGGGATCTGCCCAAGGGACATCAGGAGGCAGGAGAGGACATATCGGTCACGGCCCTGCGCGAAGTGATGGAGGAGACGGGAGTGGACCAGCTTGAACTCGGAAATCTCATATGCATAACGGACCACTGCTATTTCAGGGATAACATCTGGCACCTCAAGCATACCTGGTGGTATGATATGCTTTACACCGACCCGACGGACCTCACCCCGCAGAGGGAGGAGGACATATCGAAAGCGGCCTGGGTCGCAAAATCGAGCCTGCCCCCCTTCCTCAAGAACACCTACCCTTCGATAATAGAAGTGTTCCGCGAAGCCAAAGTCTGACACTGGCCGGCTTTTTGCATGTTTCCACGGTGAACTTAAACACTATGGAAAATGCACACATCCATCAATTTCAGAAAAGTGAGCGCCTGCACGCTCAACCGGGTTTTCAGCTATGATCCCCGGATCGCAGCCCAGCTGATCAGCACCCTGGGCAGTCCCGAAGCCGTATTCTCAATGAACGAGAAGGACCGGGACTCGATACTCGGACCTTATTCCAAATACAGGGGCGCACTCTCGGACGCCGCCCTCGCGCAGAGCGGGAGGGAACTCGACGCGATATACGGAAAGGGATGCGAATTCCTGGCATTCGGAGAGGAAGGCTATCCCGAGAGGCTGGCAGCCTGTCCGGATGCCCCTGCCGGACTCTACGTCAAAAGCTGCACCCCGGCAAAGGACCTGTTTCCAAAGCAGAATGCGGCCGTCGCCATTGTCGGCACGAGAGACATCTCCCCGTACGGGATGGAATGGACGCAAAGAATCGTATCGAGCCTCTGCTCATCCCCTGACAGACCGGCGATCATCAGCGGGCTGGCCCTCGGAGCGGATATTACGGCCCCCCGCAGGACACTGGAATGCGGCTGCCCGACAATAGCCGTGCTTCCCTGCGGAATCGACGAGGTCTCGCCCCGCTGCCACTTCAATGCCGCCGGTGCAATAGCGTCATCCCCCGGGAGCGCGCTTGTCACCGACTTTCCTCCCGGCACGAGTCCCCTCGTCCCCACTTTCATAAAAAGGAACCGTATCATCGCCGGCCTCGCGGACGCTACAATACTCATCGAATCACGCGCCAAAGGAGGCGGAATGATAACCTCGCGGCTCGCCTTCGAGTACGGAAGGGACGTATATGCCCTGCCGGGGAGAATAGACGACAAACGATCTGAAGGCTGCAACCTGCTGGTAAGAAAGAAACTGGCGGAGCCTATCGTCAGTCTGTCGGACCTTGCCGTCTCGCTGAGGCTCGTCTGCGGCAGGAGGAAGGACTCCCGCAGCCTCGAAGAAAGCATACGCCTGCGCTTCTCCGGGAAAGTTCCCCCGAAGGAGATGGACACGATGACAAGCATCGCAGGAGCACTCAGGGACAACAGGGGCGCGGACATCGAGACCCTGGCTGGAATCTGCGGAGAAGACTACCAGACGGTCGCATCCGCGGTCGGGATGCTGGAGATGGAGGGATTCATTTCGATGGATCTTCTGCAAAGATGCAGCATTGTCCCCGAAATTGAGTAAATTCGCATCCATGTTCATCGACACGCATTGTCATTTTACGGATGAGGCATTCGGCCCGGACGCCGACACCGCCCTAGAACGCGCCCTGGATGCCGGAGTCGGGATAATGATCCAGGCTGACGTCTCTTCCAAGGAAAGGGACGGAATGCTGGCCTTCACGCGCAGGCATCCGGGAGTCGTCTATGCAATGGCGGGCCTGTACCCCGGCAGCGTCGGCGCGGACTACCTCGAAGAGCTTGACCTGGCGCACAAGGCGGCCTGCGAAGAAGGCATCGTCGCCATAGGGGAAATAGGGCTGGACTACCATTACGGGAATGAGATGGCCAGGGAGCAGATGGAAGCGTTCAAGGTCCAGCTGGAACTCGCCGCCAGAATGTCCCTGCCTGTAAACATCCACCTCAGGGATGCGACGGAAGACTTCTTCAAGGTTTTGGACAGTTGCCGCGGACTTGCCCTCAGAGGCAATCTGCACGCATTCAGCACAAGTGCGGAAGTGTTCAGGAGGCTGTTGCGGTACGGGGATTTCTACGTCGGCATAGGCGGAGTCGTCACCTTCAAGAACGCCAAGGTCGCCAGGGAGCTGGAAGAGATCCCTGCGGACAGGATACTTCTGGAAACGGATGCTCCGTACCTTGCCCCCGTTCCACTGAGGGGCACGCGCAACGAGAGCGCGAACATTCCGCTGATTGCAGCGAAGGTAGCGGAAATCAAGCATCTGGACATCAATGAAATAGAATCGGTGACAAGTGCAAACGCAAAAAAACTGTTCAACAATATCTCCAAATAAATTATTGTGCTTTGGAGTTTTTTTACTATCTTGCAGCGTTTTTAACAGACACGGACAAAATTTCAACAAAACATAAAATTATTTAATCAAACAAACATCATCATGAAAAAGATCTCTATGATTCTGGCAGCCCTCGCCATCATGGTTTGCTCCGCATCCATCGCTTCCGCACAGGAGGCTGAGGAAACCCAGGCAACTGCCACAGAGGCTGTTGAAGCTGACGCCACAGCTACTGAAGCTGTCGAAGAGGCTCCCGTCAACGACCTTAACGCTCTCAAACTCGAGAACGAGGTTCCCCTCCATCAGGCACTCAAGACAAAGTTCATTGAGGGTGGCCCGGGCTTCATGTCCCTGATCATCATCTGCCTTATCATCGGTCTCGCACTTTCCATCGAAAGAATCCTTTACCTCACCTTCTCGAAGGTAAACGCAAAGGCTCTCGTGGAGAAAGTTGAAAAAGCACTCGCAGAAGGCGGAATCGAAGCTGCAAAGGAAGTTTGCCGCAACACACGCGGTCCTGTAGCCAAGATCTTCTATGACGGTCTCGACCGCTACGAGCAGGGTGTCGACGTAGTCGAGAAGAACATCGTTTCTTCCGGTTCCGTTCAGATGAGCTCACTCGAGAACGGTCTTTCATGGATTTCACTCTTCATCGCCATCGCACCGTCACTCGGATTCCTCGGAACCGTTATCGGTATGATCCAGGCATTCGACGCCATCCAGGCTGCAGGTGATATCTCCCCTAACATCGTTGCCGGCGGTATGAAAGTCGCCCTTATCACAACCGTTGCGGGTCTTATCGTGGCTATGATTCTCCAGATCTTCTACAACTACATCCTTGCAAAGATCGACTCCATCACCATCGACATGGAAGAGTCTTCGATTGATCTCATTGATGTATTGACAGCCTACAAAGCAAAATAATAATGAAAAATTATAACAAGACATTCAAAACGATAATGCTCGCCCTGATCGCTGTCAGTGTGATAGTGCTCCTTTTCGGCTGGATCTTCGGATTCGAGACCTCGGGAGCGGCAGCGACGGACGCACTCATTATCTGGACATACATTATGGTAGCCATTGCAGCCCTGATCATCATCGGATTCGGCGGCTACATCGGTGCCAAGAACGACCCGAAGTTCCTCAAGAAAATCGGTATCGTCGTCGGCGGAGCTATCGTAATCGTTGCCCTGGTTTACCTGATTTCCCCAGGCAAACCGGCAGTGGGTATGCTCGAACAGCCCAAGGAGGGCGCGCTCAAGCTTACTGATACTATGATCAACCTCACCTACATTGCAGGAGCAGGCGCAATCCTCTCCATCATCGTCGGTGAAGTTTGTCGCAGTATTCGTGATAAAAAAGACGCAAAATAAACTATGGGTAAGAAAAAAACACCTGCAATCAATTCGAGTTCTACAGCCGATATTGCATTCCTTCTGCTGTGCTACTTCCTTATGACTACCACTATGGGCAGTCAGCTCGGACTCGCACGACGTCTTCCTCCTATCCCCGACAAGGATCAGAAGGTGGATGACCAGAAAGTCAACCGTCGCAACATCATCATTGTACGTATCAATGCATCGGACAGAATTCTTGTAGGTAGTGAACCTATAGATATCAGTCAGCTCAAGGACAAGATCAAGGAATTCCTTTCCAACCCTGAAAACGACCCTACGCTTCCCGAGAAGGAGGAGAAGGAGATCGAAGGATACCGCACAGTAATGGTTTCCAAGGGTGTCATCTCACTTCAGAACGACCGCGGTACAAGCTATGACGCTTACATCGCCGTTCAGAACGAGTTGGTAAAGGCAATCAACGAACTTCGTGACGAGTTCTCGAAGGCCAATTTCGGAAAACCCTACCTGCGTCTCCCCGCAGAGGAGCGGGGTTGGGTGAAGAACGCGGTTCCCCGGGCGCCGGGTTTGCACATGTGATATGGAAGACAGGGCGGCAGGAATGAGGCTGCGGCTCGGCCTGGTTGTGAGGAGTTCTTTATTTCGCTTTATGCGACCGT